>CAZMRP010000692.1:0-3269 GCA_964568275.1 uncultured Myxococcales bacterium | reverse complement strand
GGCCAGGGCGACGCCCAGGCCGAGCGCCGCGCTGCACGGGACCTGCTGGAGCAGCCGCGACCCCGCATCCGCCGACCACCACGGGACGAGCGACCCGCCCACCAGGAAGCCGGCGGTCAGCCCCACCGGCAGCGCGGCGTCGAGCCAGCGCCACCGCGGCGGCGGCACGACCTCCTCGGCCGCTGTCGCGGGACGCCGCCACATGCCGAACAGCAACAGGGTCAACGTCGCCGGAACGGCGAACAGCGCCGCGATGTCGCGCCCACGCAACGGCATCGAGCGCTGTCCGACGACGCCCACCGTCCAGCACGCGGAGGACGCGAGCCCGCCGGCGTCCGTCGGCGCTTCCAGGTCGGCACCGAGCGTCGCGGCGGGCCCGGCGGTCCAGTTGAACGGCTCCGGAACGCGCGACCATCCGGCGGGTCCGTCGGCCGGAGCGCCGGCCAGCGGCTGCTCGGCCGCGACCTGCCGGACGCCGTTGGACTCCGCCCGCCAGACGACCCGCAGCCCGTCGAGGGTCTTCCGGACGAACGGCTGTTCCGCGCGCAGGCGATCCCGGTCGCAGTCCAGGTCGGGTCGCAGTCCCCACGTGGCCGCGACCCGCACCGACTCCTCCGCCGCGACCTGCAGCTCGACCAGCGGAGCCGACGGCCGCCCTCGCGCGACCTCGCCGGCGCGGTCGACGGCGGGCCGCACGAGTCGTTCGGACGCGGGGCCGTCCGCGAGGAACTCGACGACCGCCGCCCGGTGCTCGGCGTACAGCGCGGCGCACAGCGCGAGCGCCGCCGCGAACAGGACGAAGCCGGTGCCAAGCAGCGTGCGTCGCATCGCCGTCCGTCGTCGGACCGGGCGACTGCAACACGATTTCCGGAGGGTGGCAACAGGCGTCGCACGGCCGCTCGGCGCGCGGACCGACCGGTCCGACTTGCGTCCTCGCCCGGAAGCGTGCAGCGTCCGCGACCGGGAGGAGCGACCCATGCCGCACCACGAACGAGCTTCCCTCGCCGCCGACCGGTGGCGGCGCCCGCCGACCGCGCTCGCGGCGCTGCTCCTCGGGCTCGCCGCCTGCGGCTGTCGCGCGAAGGCCGCGGACGGACAACGACAACCGCCGCCGCACGAGCCCGACGTCACGCTCGCGCAGGACGCGACGAGGGCCGTTCACGCCGTCGCCGGGGATGCCGCCACGGCAAGCACCGATACGACCTCGCCGGACGCGAAGGACGCGGCGTCCCCGGACGTCTCCGCTCCCGACACGGCGGCCGAGCCGGACGTCGGCGTGAGCACCCCCTGCGACCCCTCGCTGCCGGCCGAGGTGGTGGCGATGCGGAACGCGGAGGACCGGGCGCTCCGCCTGGACCACGCCCGCTACGCGGTCGGCCGCGATGTGGAGGAGGACTTCTGCGTCCCGGGGGCGTCCTGTCCGGAACCGTTGGTCGATCTCAACGGGGACGGCCGGCCCGAGTACCGGATCGATGTCGGCTACTGCGACAGCACGTCGTGGTGGCTGGTGGCCAGCACGCCCGAGGGCTACGTCAAGGTGCTGTCGGACGGCGAGGGCAGCACCGAGTTGTTGACTCCCCGGCTGCGCGACGGACGCCGCGTCGTCGTCCTGTCCCACGACTGCTGCTGCCAGTCGCACGTCTCGGTCTCGCAGATCCTGCCGAACGGCGACGTCGAGGGTCTCTACCTCTGGGTCTCGGAGTGCGGCGCCTGCTACCGGTGGCTCGACGAGCAGTACGAGGCCGGCCGGACGGACGTCGGCAGCGGCGCCTACGAGGCCCTGCCCGAGATCGTCGACGGGGTGTTGCGGGGGGTCCGCGAGCCCGAGGACTGCTCGGGCAAGCGCTACCGGATGATCGACGTGGCCTCGCTCCCGCCCCTGTCCGACGCCGCGCCGTGAACGGCGGCGGGCTGCGGGCCGCGTCACGGTGCGCGGTGCAGCAACCGGCACGAGCCGACGGCCCACACGTCGCCGGAGTCGGAGACCGCCACGTCGAAGAACGAGCGGGTCGCGGGGCAGGCGCTCGGCTCCTCGGTCCAGCCGACGCCGTCCCAGCGCAGGATCGTGCCCTCCCCGCCCACGGCCCACACCTCGTCGGGGCCGCGGCCGGCGACCGCGGCGAGGCCGACCGACGTTCCGGACTCGACGGCCGACCAGCCGCGACCGTCCCAGTGGAGGATCGTCCCCTCGGCACCCACCGCCCAGGCGTCGTCCGGGGCGGCACACCACAGGCCGCGCAGGCCGCGGGGCGTGCCGGAGTCGTAGGCGGTCCAGCGACCGCCGTCCCAGTGCAGCAGCGTGCCGCTGTCGCCCGCCGCCCAGACGTCGTCGGGGCCGGTGCCGTGGACGGCCCGCAGCGTCCGCGCGGTCGGCGCGACGACCGGCAACCAGTCCTCGCCGTCCCAGTGCAGCAGCGTGCCGCTGTCGCCCGCCGCCCAGGCATCGTGGGCCGAGCCGCCCCACACGGCGTGCAACGCACGGTCGGTGCGGGTGTCGACCTCCTGCCAGCGGCCGTCCACCCAGTGCCAGGCGCGACCGTCGCGCCCGACGGCCCACACGTCCTCGGGCGAGGCGCCCCAGACGGCGTACGGATGGCCGGCCGCGGGAAGAGCCACGGGCGCCCAGACATCGACGACTCGTCGGTACAACTGGTCGAGGGCGGCGAGCCAGGGGACCGGCCCGGTGCCGTCGCCGAGCGCCTCGAGGTCACCCGGGGGGGCGGCCGGCACGGCGGACCAGCCGGCGGCGCCGGGCGCCGTGCGGCGGGCGTCGCCGACGACCGCGAGCGTGCGATCCGTGGGGGCCGGTTCGACGGGCCCGGGGTCCTCCGGAGCGCCGGCCTCGTCGCACGCGGGGGGTGGTGGAACCGGCGGAACCTCCGCCTCCGCGCAATCGAGCGCCACGCCTCCGGCCGCGGCCAGCCACACCGAACGGAGAATCCTCATCGTGCACCTCCTGTCGGCCGGGTCTCGTGGCCGGCCGACGGCGGATGCATCGCGCGGGCTCCCCGGATCGTTGCCGGGTCCGGCTGCCGAATTGCGCAAACATCGCGTGACGCCCAGCGCGGCGGCGGCTATCCTGAACGACGGCACTTGCGCGTCGCTGCCGCGTGAGCCGGTGCCGGGAGGTCGGGATGCGGTTCTCGAACTGGGCGCTGGGGGTGCTGTTGGCCGGTTCGGCGCTGGCCGCCGGCTGTCGCGACGACGACGTGCCGGGCACGGACACCGGACGGCCCGAGGCCGACGCGGACGCCGGGGGGGACGTCGAC
>CAZMRP010000691.1:0-3275 GCA_964568275.1 uncultured Myxococcales bacterium | reverse complement strand
TCCGGGCCGCCGGATGCGCTCGAGGAGCCGGGCGCCGCCGCGGCCGCGCCGGGCGACCCGCAGGCCGCGTGGGTGACCGCCGACCCCACGCTGCGGCCGGCCACCGACCAGGTCGCGGTCGTCTACAGCGCCTTCGAGCCGCTGCGCACGCCCGACGGCGCGACCTACTACGTGCGCACCGTCGACATCGAGGGCGACGTGCGCGTGCAGGGGTTCCGGCTCGACCCGAGCGGCCTGCGGACGGCGTTGGGCCGGGAGCTGGCCGAGGTCCAGCGCCACCACGAGCCGTTCCGGCTCACCTGGGAGCCCGTCGCCGGCGGCGCGCTGGCCGGCCGGCCGCTCGAGGGGGTCCCGGGCGTGGCCGCCGTCTCGGCCCTGCTGCTCCCCGACTCGCCGACCCTCGTGGCCGAGGACGAGGAGGACCGCCGCGTGGTCCTGACCCTCGGCGGCCTGTCCGCCGCGATTCTCGTCGCCGTGGTCTTCGCCTTCCTCGCCATGCGTCGCGAAATGGAGCTGGCGCGGCGCAAGAGCGACTTCCTCTCCGCGGTGTCCCACGAGCTGCGGGCGCCGGTGACCACGATCCGGATGTACGCCGAGATGCTGCGCGACGGCTGGGTCGATGACGCCGCGCGGCGCGGCGAGTACGAATCGGCGATCGTCAGCGAGGGCGAACGGCTCTCGCGGCTGGTCGAGAACGTGCTGGCCTACTCGCGCCGCGAACGCGGTAAGCCGCTCGACCTGCGCGCCGGCGACCTCGCCGGGAAGGTGCGGGAGGTGGTCGGTCTCGAGGGGCCCGTGTTCGACAAGGCGGGGCTGGCGCTCGAGGTGGAGGCCCCCGAGACGCTCCCGTGGCGCTTCGACGCCGACGCCGTGACCCAGATCCTGGTCAACCTGCTGGACAACGCGCTGAAACACTCGCGCGACGCCGAGGACCGTCGCGTCACCGTGCGGCTGACGGGCTCGCCCGAGGAGGCGCGGCTCGAGGTGCAGGACCGCGGCGGGGGCATTTCCGCGCCGGAGCAACGGCGGATCTTCGACGCCTTCTACCGCGTGGGCGACGAGCTGACCCGCGAGACCCGCGGCGCCGGCCTCGGCCTGGCCCTCGTGCGCCGCCTGGCCCGGGGCCACCGCGGCGACGTCTCCGTCCGCAGCGAGCCGGGACGGGGCGCCACCTTCACCGTCCGAC
This sequence comes from uncultured Myxococcales bacterium, assembly GCA_964568275.1. Lineage (GTDB taxonomy): Bacteria > Myxococcota_A > Polyangia > DRWM01 > JAAZOP01 > JAAZOP01. The sequence continues at coordinate 2,089 of CAZMRP010000691.1, read as the reverse complement.
TCGGTCGGCTCGACCCGTAGCCGAACGCGCGGCCCGCTGCGCTCGACCTCAGGGGGCGGGCGCGGCGAACCGGAAGACCCGGTCGTCCGCGAGCTCGAGGATCCAGGCGGCGGCGTCGGCGGCTCGCGTCGCCTCGGCCTCGTCGAACGGCCGCTCGAGGTAGCCCGCGGCGCCGCGCTGGTCGGCCAACCACTTCGAGTCCTCCAGCAGGCGCCGGATCTCCGCCGTCGCGAGCGTCACGCCGGCCGCGAGCGCGACCGTGACGAAGGCGGCGGCCGGGTCGTGAACCTTCGGGTAGTCGGCGCCGAGCTGCCGGATGGCGGCCTTCAGTGCAAGCTCGGTCGTCTCCTGCGCCAACCGCACCACGCGCGCATGAACGCCGGCTTCACGTGCCCGGAGCAACTCGGGTCGCAGGACGTTCCGAGCGTACTCCAGCACCTCCCGGGCGGCGGCGTGGTTGGTCATGGTCAGAACTCCACGGTGTCGCCGAGCCGGAAGCCGGGCTTGAGGATCCAGAGGTAGGAGCCGTCGGCGAGCCACGCACGATGGGAACCCAGCTCCCGCAGGCGCGCCCCGAGCCGCGCCAGGCGCCGGCGCATGAAGTCGCCGTGGTCGTGGACCAGGACGGCCTGGTCCACCATGTCGAGGTACAAGTAGCGGCTCTCGCCCGCCTCGGCCGGGGTCAGCGGCACGACGTCGAACGTCGGGACGCCCCGTTCGCTCACCCAGGCCCGGTAATCGTCGCCCGCCTCGACCGAGGACCGTACGCCGGCCAGGCCGTCCCACTGCCGCGGCCGCTCGGCCACCAGGAGCAGGTCGATGTCGCTGCCGGTCCGCGCATCGCCGCGGGCCCGCGAACCGTAGAGCACGAGCGACACGAATCCGGGTCCGTGCCACACGACCAGCTCGTTGCGCAACGCAGCCAGCAGCCCGCGGAGGAGGCGATCATCGAGCCGGTCCAGCGTGCGCATGCTCGACGGGCAGTCTATCACGGCCTCCCGACCCGGGCCAGGACCGGCCCGCCCTGCGCGGAATCCGTGGAGCATCCGCGCGCCGACGGTCGTCCCGGCCTTCCGGAGCGGAGCGGTGTCGGCAGACCCCTCAGGTGTCCCCGCGCCCCGCCAAGCCGTACTCCTTGAGCCGGTACTGGAGCGTGCGCAGGCTGATCCCGAGCCGCTCCGCCGCGGCCTTGCGGTTGCCGCCGGTCGCCTCGAGCGCCTCGAGGATCGCGCGCCGCTCCATCTCCCGCAGCGTCGGCGCCCCGCCGTCGTCGGCCGGCGCCGCGGAGGTCGGGGTGTCGAGCTGCAGGTGCGGCGGCTCGAGCGGGCCGCCGTCGGACAGCACCAGCGCGCGCTCCACGGTGTTGCGCAGCTCGCGTACGTTGCCCGGCCAGCGGTGCCGCCGCAGCCGCTCCCAGGCCGCCGGCGAGACCCGCACCGCGCGCGCCGGCTCCAGCTCCCGCAGGAACCGCTCGACCAGCGGCTCCAGGTCCTCCGGCCGGTCCCGCAGCGGCGGCAGCGCCAGCGGCAGCACGGCGATGCGGTAGTACAGGTCCTCCCGGAAACGCCCCTGCCGCACCAGCGCCTCGAGGTCCCGATGGGTGGCGGCGATCAGGCGGAAGTCGACCTCCAGCGTCCGGGTGGCGCCGAGGCGCGTGACGGTGCGCTCCTGCAGCACGCGCAGCAGCTTGGCCTGGGCCGCGGCCGGCAGCTCGCCCACCTCGTCGAGGAACACCGTGCCCCCCGCCGCCGCCTCGAACACCCCGGCCCGCGCCGCCGTCGCCCCCGTGAACGCGCCCTTCTCGTGCCCGAACAGCTCGGACTCCACCAGGTGCTCGGGGATCGCCGCGGAGTTCACCGCGACGAACGGCCCGGCGCTCCGACGGGACAGGTCGTGGATCGCCCGCGCCACCAGCTCCTTGCCCGTGCCGCTCTCGCCGCTGACCAGCACCGTGGTGTCGCGCGGAGCCACCGCGCGGATCACCGCCAGCGCCGGCGCCATCGCCGGGCCGGCGACCAGACCCGGCTCCGGGGCCGCGTCCGCCTCCGCCACCCCGGTCGGGCGCTCCGCGCGCCGCTCGCGCAGCGCG
>CAZMRP010000690.1:0-3281 GCA_964568275.1 uncultured Myxococcales bacterium | reverse complement strand
CTCGGTGACCGACTTTTCGGTCCGGGGCGTCAACGCCTCCAACGCCTCGTCGCGCAGCAACACGGCGGCGTTCACCGCCGGGCGCCCGACCGCGTAGGCGGCGGCGACGGCGGCGGCGCGCTCCGGGTCGAGGTCGCAGACCGTCGCGAGCCGGAACGAGGGGAGGGCGGCGAGGTTGCGCGCCAGCCGCTCGCCCCAGTGCCCGCACCCGATCAAGCCGGTCCGGATCGCCCGCACGGCGCGTAGACTCCGCGTTCGCGGCCCGGGAGTCAAGGGAGCGCGGCGCCCTCCTCGACGATCGCCCCCGTCGCCGGTTCGGCCTCCCGCACCAGCGCCTCGAGCGCCCGGTCCAGCGGGTAGGACGGCAGCAGCTGCGCCAGCTCCACCAGCGCCTGCCGTCGCTGCGCCGGCGGCGCCTGGCGCCGGTACCGCCCGCGGAACTCGAGCCAGGCGATCCGCTCCGTCGCGGTCAGCGCGTGCTCCGGCGGCCGCTCGGTCTCGAGGTTCCACCGCGCCCGCAGCAGCGTGCGCAGCGTGAAGCGCGGCAGCACCGAACGGTCGCCGTCGGCGACCAGACCGTGGTGCAACAGCAGCAGCGGCAGGTCCCGCGTCCAGCCCAGGATCTCCACCGTCCGCTCCGCCAGCCGCTCGCCCTGGAACGTCTCCGCCCGCATCGGGATCCGGAACGTCCCCGCCTCGTCGATCAGCGCCTCGAGCGCCCGGTCGGCCAGCCGTTCGCCCAGCACGTCCACCGCCGCGTCGCCGAGCTCCGCCCGCAGCCCGCGCGCGGACTGGCGGAAGCCGGGCGACTCGTCCTTGGTGGTGTAGATCGACGAGCCGTCCTCCGGGCTGCGGCCCAGCGCCACCAGGTTCATCCGGCGGAAACGGCGCGCCAGCAGCTCCAGCTCCGGCACCTGCCCCTGGGCCTCCTGGCGCGCGCGACTGTCGGCGAGCACCCGCTCGACGTCCGCCGGCGGAAGCTCCGCCGCCGGCACCGCGAAGACCTCGGCCTCCCGCTCCGCCGCCGGGCGCTGCTTGCGGCACCCCGCCGTCCAGCCCAGCCCCAGCGCCAGCACCGCGCAGCAGATCACTCGGCAGCTCGCTCGCATGCGCGCATTCTCACCCGCCCCCGCGCGCCGACGCAACTAGCCGTTCGCGGGCCGGCACGCGGGCGGAGGCAGGTCGGTGAGCGCCCCGAGCGTCACGTCGCACTCGTCGCCGTCGCACCGCACCTCGACCCAGTTCCGGTACCCCGGCGTCAGTCGCCGCTCCGGCCCCTTGTCCCAGATCGGCGCCCAGGTGCCGCTGTCGACGAACGTCACCCCCCGGCCCAACGGCAGGATCCGCGGCTGGTGCGTGTGCCCGAACACGACCACCCGCGCCGGCAGCAGCTCGACGATCTGCCGCGCGAACGACGGCAGGCGGCTCCCCACGCCGTGGACCGTCTCCCCGTGCGCCAGCAGCTCGTAGATGAAGAACAGCAGCGGAAAGCCGGTCAGCGGCACCATCAGCTGGACCCACAACGGGAGCGGCAGCAGCGCCAGCGCCACCGTGCCGAGCACCATCGCCCCGAACAGCAGCAGGCGGTCGAGCCAGAACTCCCGGAAGATGCGGAACACCCGCGTCGTGATCGGCGGCCGCGCCAGACGCTCCAGCCCCGTCAGGCACGCGGGCGCGATGCCCGCCCGCTCCGCCAGCGCCCGCCGCCGCTCGTCGTAGTCCGCGGGGCGCCGCAGGTTCTTGCGCTTGACCCGCAGCAGCGACCGCACCGCCGTGATCGACCCGCGCAGCCAGTTCCAGGCCAGCGAGTGCTTCGAGAAGGCGTAGTACCGGAACCAGTGCGCCAGGTAGCTGTACAGGTTGAGGATGTAGTCGGTGGCGTGCGGGTTGAAGTACCCCATCCCGCTCATCAGGTAGCGGTTCGACAGGTTCCCCATCGGGATCGTCAGCTGCTCGCCGCCCCGGCGCGGGTAGACCGGCGCCAGGATCCACCGATAGGACGTGTACAGGTCGTACTGCTGCCCGTGCTCGGCGTACAGCCGCCCCGGCTCGTAGAAGAACCAGTCCTCGAACCGCAACGGCTCCGCCGGCAGCGACCGCCCCTCGGCCGCCGCCGCCGCCCGCAGCGCGTCCACCAGCACGGCCCGCACCCGCGGGAAGTGCAGCTCGCGGTCGTGGTTGCCCAGCACGTAGACGATGCGGTGCCCGGCGGCGGCAAGGCGGGCCAGCATCCGCACGAACACCGGGTGGTCCCGCAGCAGGTGCTCGAGCTTCCACGCCGACTTGGGCTCCGTGGGCGCCAGCCCCCGCTGGCGCTCGTTGCGCGTCACCGGCCACGGCGGCTCCGGCGGCGTCGCCGTCACCAGGTCGAAGTCGAACACGTCGCCGTTCAGCACCAGCGTCGACCGGTCGTCCGGGGCCGCCCGCGCCGCAAACCGCTCGACCCGCTCCGCCAGCTCGTCGTCGAACACGAAGCGCGCGCTCTTGTACGCCTTCCACCCGTCGGCGTGGTCCTCCACGTCGCACAGGTGCAGGTCGGACACGATCAGGTAGCGGTCGGCCACGACGGCGTCCTCCGGGACGCCCGGAAGCATGGCACGAACGCCGCCGGACGGGAACTTTCGGCCCGGGGGGCTCGGGCGGACCGTCGCGCCGGCTGCCTAGTACACCACGACGGCGGGCGAAGCCCACTCGATCGTGCCGCTCGTCGCGCGCACGCGAAGATTCCAGTCGGCCGAGTTCGGGACGAACTCGTTGCTGGCGCGGGTCCATGGCCGGTAGCCGCTCGAACAGCTCACGGTGGCCAGCACCGTCGAACAGTTCGAGGTCGTCAGCTCGAACGTCCCGGCGCCGCGGCACGTCACGATCAGGCGCGCGCGGGGGAAGTCGGCGCCGAGACCGCTGGTCGAGCTCTCGTCATAGAACGCCACGCCGATGTAGCGATCGGTGGTGCTCGTGGTCGACCCGAAGAAGCTGCCGCCCATCAGCTCGCTGCAGGTCGTGAGCTGGTTCTGCGGCGCCAGCGGGACCATCGTGGGGGCGCCCCAGCCGATGTCGGTCGCGACGACCGTCCCGTCGGCAATCATCGCCGAGGTCACGCCGCCGGTGGCCACCGAGATCGTCGTGCCGGAGATGCTGATCCCGGCGCCGGCGGTGTAGCTGCCCGAGCCGGCGTCGTCGACCTCGCAGGTCACGTTGCCGGCCGCGTCGATGGCGCGGATCGAGCTGCCCGCGGCGCAGGTGCCGGTCACCCGCGACTGGATCGCCGTCGTGTTCACCGA
>CAZMRP010000689.1:0-3287 GCA_964568275.1 uncultured Myxococcales bacterium | reverse complement strand
GGCCGTACGCCGCCGCCGGTCGAGCGGCCCGTGACGGACGGCACGGCGGTCGTCCACCGCGTGGGCTGCGACCCGATCACGCGCGCCCAGGTCGACGGCCAGCTCCGGCTGCTGGCCGCCTGGGAGGGCCGCGCGATCGACCCGGCGGTCGTGCCCGAGGACGACCCGCTGCGCGCCGAGACGCTGCAGGTGCTGATCGATCAGCGGATCGTGGAGCGCGAGGCGCGCTCGCTGGGGCTCACCGTCGAGGCGTGGGAGTTGCAGCAGGCGGTGCTCGCCTTGGCCCAGCGCATGGGCGGCGAGCCGGCGCAGGTCTTCGGCATGTTCCAGCAGCTCGGCGTCGATATGGCGGCGGTCGAACAGGCGCTGGGGGCGCAGGTGCTGGCCTACAAGGTGGCGCTGGCGATCTCCGAACGGCAGGGCGTGCACGCCACCGACGAGCAGGTCGCGGCCGAATACGCCGCCCGGACCGCCGGGCTCGACCCCTCGATGATTCGTCCGTTGGAACAGGCCAGCGCGGGACTGCGCGAGGAGCTCGAGTTCAAGCTGCGGATCGAGGCGGGACGCGCCTGGGTGGTCGAGCAGCGCACCGCGGTCGAACAGCTCCGCACCAGGACGACCGGCGGGCGGTGCGTGGAACTGCCCGTCGCCGAAACACCACCGGCGTCGTAACCGACGAACGACGGGGCGCCCCGGAGCTTGACGCGGCCGGGCGGATCGCCGCAGGCTCGATCCGTGTCGACCTCTTCCCGCCCCCTCGCGCGCGCGCTGGCCCTGCTGGCCGTGCTCGGCCTCACCGCGAGCGTGGGCCGCGGCTGTCGCGGCGACCGCCCGCCGCCGAGCCCCGTGGCGCCGTCGGTCGAACCGCCGGAGGAGGTGCCGGGCGCGCCGGATGCCCGCCCCGCTGCCCCGGCCGGTCGTGGTCCTGAGGAGCCGGTCGAGGCCGAGACGTCGTCCGCGGACGGCGGCGCGCCGGAGGCCGATCGATCGGATGCGGGGGCGGGCACGGAAGGCGTTGCGGAGCGTCCTCCGACGGCGCTGCCCGACGGCCCGGTTGCGTTGCCGGTGGACGGTTTCGAACCGGCGGTGGTCGTGCCGCCGGCGCCGTCCTTTCCGATGCCTGCACCGACGATTGTGATCCTCCACGGCAACTTCGACCGGCCCGAGTGGCAATGTGCGACCTGGTCGCCGGTGGGGACGGGTCACGGCTGGCTGCTCTGTCCGCGAGGCACGCCGCGGACCGACGTGGATGCGGAGCTCGACCGGTGGACCTGGGACGGCCCGGAGGCCGCGGCGCGTGAGACCGCGGCGGCCCTGCGGGCGCTGCAAGCGGCCTGGCCGGGCCGTGTCGGCGAGGACCACGCCGTGCTGGTCGGGTTCTCGCTCGGCGCGCGCTACGCCCCCGCGGTGGCGGCCGCGGAGATCGGGCTCCGGTTCGCGTCGCTGGTGCTGGTGGAGCAGGGGTTCGCGGTGACGTCGGCCGAGGCGCAGGCGGCGCGGGAGGCCGGTGTCGAGCGGGTGCTGTACGTGTGTGGGGAGCGGACGGAGTGTACGGGGCGCGCCGCGGCGGCGAGCGTCCGGTGGAAGCGCGCCGGTGCGGCGGTCGACGTGCTGGTGATGGAGGGGGTGGGGCACGCGTACCCGGACGAGTTCGACCCGCTGGCGGAGCGGGTGTTCGCGGCGCTGTCGGCCGCGCCGTGACGACGAACGGCCGCGGCGGCGCTCAGCGTCGGGCGCGCCGCGCCGTCTGCTCGCCGTCGGGACGGCGGAGGGTCAGCGCGTCGTCGTGGAACCGGAGGCGCAGGTCGCTCACCCGGACGTAGAACTCGACCTCGCTCGCCGCGTACAGTCGCGCCGGCGGCTCGTCCGGGCTCAGCAGCACCAGGTGGTCCTCCTCGCGCCGGACCTCGAGGTACAGGCCGCGCTCGAGCCGGTAGCGGCCGACCCACAGGTCGAGCAGGTAGGTCGACAGCTCGACCGTGGGCGGCAGCTCCACCGACTCCTGCCGGCCGAGCGCGGCCCGTCCGACCTGGTCGACCACGGCGCTCGAGGTATCGGAGAGCACGACGACGCCGAGGCCGGCGACCGGGTCGAGGGCGAGGAAGCTGCGGCAGCCGCCGGTCTGGCCGGTGCGCCAGAGCGTCGAGCCGTCCTCCATCAGCTGCCAGCCGAGCGCCATGCGCTCGGTCTGCGGCGTGCGGGCGGCGGCGAGGACGGGGTCGAGGGGCGAGCTGAGGAAGCCCAGGTTCGCGCCGAGCAGTACGAGCAGGTCGTCGGCGGAGGAGCGCAGGCCGCCGGCGCCGACGAACGCCCCGAAGTCCCACGCACCGACCTCCACCAGGTCGCCGTCGTGCCCATGGGCGAGGCCCTCCACGGTGATGCCGGTGTGCTGCATCCCCAGCGGCTCGAGGATCCGCTCCCGCAGCGTCGCCTCGTAGTCCGGCGCGAGCGCCCGGGCCAGCACGGCGATGCCGAGGTTCGACACGGCGTAGGTTTCGCCCGGCGGCGTCAGCGGCTGGAACCGGGCCAGGTACTCCTGGAGCTGCTCGACCGTGTAGCCGGCATACGGGTTGGCGAGGTCGGCCGGCACGAAGTTGTCGGGGCGTCGCGGCATCCCGGCGGTGTGGGTCGCCAGGTGCCGCAGCGTCACCTCCTCCGGGAACGGCACCTCGGGCGGCAGGAACTTGCGCACCGGGTCGTCCAGGGCGACCAGCTCGCGGTGCACGGCGTCGGCGAGCAGCAACCCGGTGAACACCTCGGTGGTCGAGCCCAACTCGACCACCGAGGCGCCGTCCAGGGTGCCGTAGGCGTAGACCCGCGGGCCGCGGGCGTCGGCGAGGCCGACGACGATCCCCGAGACCCAGGCACCCTCCAGCACCGGGGCGACGGCGGCATCGATGCGCGCCCGCTCGTCCGGCGGCGGGAACGGATCCGCCTCGGGAGGGGGGGGAGGAGGAGGAGCCACGGCAGGACAGCCGGGGACCAGCGCGCCGAGCAGCAGCAGGGCGATGGCATGACGCATGCGGTGACGGTAGCCCGGTCGTCGGGTGAGCGTCAATCGCGCCCGCGCCGAACGCGGGGATGCCCGGGCCGTGCTTTGCAGGTTCGGAGCGCCGGTGGTACGAAGTCGATCGAGCGGGTCGTCGTGCCGGACCGACGCGCCTGCGGGAGGTAGCCGACGATGCCCGACCGTTCCGACCGCTGGAACCCGCTGCGGGCCTGGACCCTGTTCGTCGCGTCCCTCGTCGCGGCCGTCACGAGTGTCGTGACCCTCAACTTCTTCTTCG
>CAZMRP010000688.1:0-3287 GCA_964568275.1 uncultured Myxococcales bacterium | reverse complement strand
CCGCTCCGTCGGGGCCGCCGGCCGCAGGGGTCGAGGTGCCGGAGGTGTCCTCCCGCTCGCACCCGGCGGGACGGTGGACGAGCAATGCCGTCATGTTGCCCGGAACATCGTAGTAGGCGCGCAACGTGTCGCCGTCGGGACCGGTGGCTCGATAGACGGCGTGGGGCGCGGGGGTCGAGCGCACCGAGGTCGGCGGGACGCATCGATCCAGCGCGTCCATCGGGCAGTCGAGGGTGGGATGGCGCGGCAACGGTCCGACGCCGGGGTCGGGCTCGCTCGACTGGATGAGCTGCAGGCCGTTCTCGATGTTGCCAAGCGACCAGCCGTAGAAGTGGCCGACGGCGTCGGTCCAGGCCAGCATCGAGCCCAGCGAGTCGAAGCTCCAGGTCTGCCGGCCGACCCGGTGCGGCTGCGACTCGGCGTAGAGCGGCTCGGCGCTGACAAGCCGGTTCAAGGCGTCATAGCCGTACACCGTGTCGTACGGCACGAACCCCTCGGCCGTCCGCTCCTCGGAGCCGTACGGCTCCCGGTCGTCGTCGATGCGGACGATGTTCGAGGCGGAGTCGTAGCTGTAACGGTAGTCCAGCACGACCAGGTCGTCGGAGCGCGTGGCCTGCTTGCGAGACAAGCGCTGGCGGGCGTCGTAGGCGTAGGTCTCGACCGTGCCGGTGTCGTCGCAGGTGCACCCCTCGGGCTCGACCTCCGGGTCGCAGATGTCTCCCGTCACGTCGTCGGTGCACAGCACGTCGCCGTAGACCACTTCCCGCCGGCGACCCTGGGCGTCGTAGTACGACTCCTGGACCAGCGGTCGCGTCTCGCCGCCGTGGAGGAAGGACTCGGTGAAGTCGACCGACCAGAGCAGACCGCGCGAGGTGTAGGTGAAGTCGAACTGCGACTGGTCGGGGTGCAGCTCGTTGATGAGCCGCTGCGCCTCGTCGAAGGTGGACCACGAGCGATACCCGCGCGAGGTGTCGGGGCTCACCTGGCGCACCGACCAAATCGCCCAGCCGTGACAGTCGTAGCCCAGGACGACGGTCCCCGAGCGGTCCCGTGTCCACGACGGTCGGCCGTCGAGCGGCCCTTGCGCCCCGAACTCCAGCGAGCCGCAGGTGACCGACCCGGACGGCGGGAAGGAAGTCCAAGCGCCATTCTGCCTGGAGGCCTTGGCCGTTCCCGAACCCCATCGATGTCCCCCGCGTCGTTCATCACCGTGCCGTTGGAATGTAACGCAACGTAGGTTCTGCGACACGGCAAGGGGAAGGCTGCACGACAGCCGGAGACTCACGACTTGACGGGAGCGGAAGGCCGGAACATCCTGCGGATCGTGGTCGAAGGTGGACTACGATGGGTGTCTCCTGGCTGACACCCCGAGGCGTCGTGGCGGGCGACCGGCAGGTACACCTCTCGGCCGGCTCCCGCGTGATCACCTTCGACGTGACCGATCCCGTAGCGCCCACGCGACTCGGGGAGTTCGACGCTGGGATGCCGCTGCGAGGGCTACGTCGGGAAGGATCGACCGTCTACGGGTACGCCGAGGAGTGCCGACCGTGGCGTCCTCGCAGCGACGCCTTCGTGCTCGAAGCCGTCGACGGCGGCGCACCGGTACCGGCCGGCAGCCACACGGCCACGGCATGGGTGCTCGGCGCGGAGCAGCGGGCCGCGCTGGCGTTCCGGCTGAGCGGGGATCGGTTCGAGGTCGCCCTTGTTCGGTAGCCGCCGCCTCCTCGTTCCCGCGGCCGGGACTCCCCTGCTGCTCCTCGTCGCCGCCGGCGTGGCATGTACCGCCAGCGGTACCCGCGACGGCAGTGATGTTCCCGATGCACATCGCGAGGGCGAAGCAGAACCACCCGACATCGGTGCGGACGACGCCCCCGGTGATGTCGGGGCCGACGCACCGGACGGCAACGATGGCCCCCCGGAGGACACGGCGGATTCGGACGCCGTCGACGTTACCCCGCCGCCGTGCGGCGTTGGACCAGTGCGGATCACTCCCGAAGGTCGGAACGTCAGCGGCGGATGGAAGATATCCGACGGCCATCTGTCGTACAACACGTCCGAGGCGGACGGCATGTGGGTCGTCGACCTCCGGACGGGGGAGGAGGAGAGGATCTGCTCGGCGCGTGGCTACTCGGAAGGAGAGAGTTGCGGAACCGGCTTCGTGCACGATGGTCGAGTCGTCTGGAACCTCGTCGACAGGGTGGATGGGGCGGCTGAGCGGCGCGTACGCACGTACATCCGTGACGCTATCGGCGAGGCTCCCAGATTGCTCTGGGACTCGACAGAACACTCCGGCAAGCGCGTCCTTGCATGGGGCTTCAACGGAACCTACCTCTTGTGGGAGAAGTCGGCACCGAATCCCCCGGTGGATCCCCTAAGCGAAATCCACATCCTGAACGTGGATACGCTGGAGGATCGTGTCATGGCATCGGGTACGTATCCCTGGTCCGTCGTCGGTCACGCGGATCTGTGGGGCGATCGCTTCGTGTACCAGGAACTCGTCGACAGTTCGCAGGCACGCGTGATGATGCACCAGATCTCGACCGGCGTAACCACGGCGATCGGCGATAGCCCCTGCGACCACTATGACCCCTCGATCTGGGAGGACCGCGTGGCCTGGATCGACTCGCGCAACGAGGAGTGCTCCGGCGGCTACTGGGTCTGCGAGAACCCCGACGTGTACGTTCGATTCCCCGGCGACGGCGGGCAGATGGTTGAGGATGAAGGCAGCATCCAGCAGCATGTCGACATCTTCGGCGACTGGGTGGTTTGGGACGACGAGCGCAACGACGTCACGCCGAACATCTCGGACGCCCTCGGCCCGGACGGGCGGCTTGAGGTTTTCGCCCACAACTTGGCTACCGGAGAAGCGAGACTGCTCACCGGAACGATGCTGGGCACCGGTGGCAACAGCCCCCAAGTGTGGGACACCAGGGCGTTCTTCGAGGCGAGGATCGATGGCGTGACGCGCGAGTACGCCGTGTACATGGTGTGCCTCGAGTAGGGCGCGCAGCGGGAAGGAAGTCCAAGCGCCATTCTGCCTGGAGGCCTTGGCCGTTCCCGAACCCCATCGATGTCCCCCGCGTCGTTCATCACCGTGCCGTTGGAATGTAACGCAACGTAGGTTCTGCGACACGGCAAGGGGAAGGCTGCACGACAGCCGGAGACTCACGACTTGACGGGAGCGGAAGGCCGGAACATCCTGCGGATCGTGGTCGAAGGTGGACTACGATGATCCATCCGTGATCGGTTAACAACAATGTCGCACACTTACGCCACCCTCCGGAGGA
>CAZMRP010000687.1:0-3289 GCA_964568275.1 uncultured Myxococcales bacterium | reverse complement strand
CGTCGTCCGCGTCCTGCAGGGCGCCGAGCAGCAGCGTCCGCACGGCGGACTCGGCGGGCGCGAGGCGGCCGAGCAGCCGGCACAGCCGTCCCCGCAGCGGCGGAGCGGCCTCCGGGAAGCTCGACAGCAGTCGGGGCGCGAGCGACGGACCGATGCGCAGCAGGGCCCGCTCGAGCGGCTCCGCTTCGTCCCGCCGCGCCCCGGCCAGCAGCTCGAGCAGCCCGTCGGCGTCGCGCAGCGCCGGGGTGAAGCCCGGCTTCGCGAGCGCCTGCTGCAGCTCCTCGCCGGTCCGTCGCTTCATGGTCGTTCCCGCCGACGCCTCACGGGCCGCACTCCCAGCGCGCCGGAACCTCGACGTCGAGCGGCTCGACCGCCGCCGCTCCGACCGTCCAGGAGGTCGGCTCGACGCGGGACGCCAGGTCCTGCATCGGCACCGCGGTCGGCGCCGAGGCCGTCGAGACGGCGGCGAACGCGGCGCAACCGGCCGGGGGCGCGAGAGCGGCGCTCGCGCGGGCGACGAACGAGTCGTCGTCGCCCGGGCCGTCGCGGGGCTCGATCTCGCCGACGACCACCAGGTCCGGGCCCAGCGCGACCATCGCGGACGGGAGCGCGCGGTCGCCCACGGTCAGCGCAAGCTCGCGGCTCACGGACCCGTCGGCGAGCACCGACAGCAGCCAGACGCGATAGGGCGGCACGCCGGTGACCCGGGAGCCCAGATTGCCGGCCAGCACCCATCCGGCGCCGTCCGCCACGAGATCGATCGTCGCATCGCACGAACCGCCCTGGTAGGCCGTCTGCCGGAGCACATTCCCGTCGTGCCCGACCTGCACCAGCCATCCGGCGCAGTCGGTGAACGGAGAATTGTCGGTTTGTCCCGTGAGCCACAGGCCGGTCGCGTCGGCGCGCAGCGCCGTGGAACCGTCGTGGCCCGTGTCGCCGAGGACTCGCTCCCAGCGCAGCGCACCGTCGGCTTCGAGTGCCAGCAGTCGCACGTCGTCGCCGACTTCTTCCCGCGGCAGCAGCGATGCGACGTAGATCCTCCCCGACGGATCCTCCACGGGCAGCCCGCCGTAGACCTGGTCCGTGTCCGGCAGCGGGAACGTCTGCTGCCAGGAGAGGGTGCCGTCCGGCGCCAGGCGTGCCACCGCCAACTGCGGGAGGCCGAAGGTCTCGTCCAGGGTCGCGGCGACGACCAGACCACCGTCCGCGGTGGGATGGACTCCCGGCCATCGGTCGTCGTCGGGTCCGCCGAGCGTCCACTGCCGTCGAATCTCGCCGGTGCCGAGCACGCCGAACCACAGATCGGTGTGGCCGGCGCCCCACCGCGTCGTCTCGCCGACGACCACCAGCTCACCGGTCGTCGTCCGGACGACGTTCGGCAGCCAGCGGATCCACACGCCCGGCAGCACGTACTGCTCGAGGACGTGGCCGTCCGGGTCGAGGCGTACGACCCAGCCTTCGGTGTCCCCCGTGCCGTCCCGCGGCGTCCGGGAGCCCACGGCGACGAGCGTCCCGTCGCCGTCCACCGCCACGCGCTCCAGGTCCTCGTGCCAGCCGGTGTCGCCGAGCCGCAGGACCCAGGTGCGCGAATCGATGGGGACGTCGGGGAGGTCGGCCGCCTCGGAGACGTCGGCGTCATCGCGGGCATCGGTCGTCGTGTCGTCCGGGCGGTGGGCGTCGCCCGGCGGCTCGCCTTCGAGCCACACGCCGTGGTCGCAGCGGACGGCGAGCATTCCGACCGAGGCGGCGACCGCGAGGACCGGGGCGATCCGGCCGAACATGGCGACACTATACGACGAGAACGACGTCGCGCGCTCCCGTTGACGTGCCCGGCCGGCGTGGCTACGGTGACCGCCGTGCGTACACACGACGAATCGAGCCGCTGGCGCAGTACCACCGTTCTGGCCGTCCGTCGGGGCAACGAGGTGGTGGTGGCCGCGGACGGGCAGGTCTCGGTCGGCAACACGATCCTCAAGGCCACGGCGCGCAAGGTGCGGCGGTTGGGCGAGGCGGGGGCGATCGCGGCCGGGTTCGCGGGGGCGAGCGCGGACGCGATCACCTTGTTCGAGCGGCTGGAGAGCCAGCTCAAGTCGCACGCCGGGAACCTGACGCGGGCCGCGGTGGAGCTGGCGAAGGAGTGGCGGGCCGACCGGGTGCTGCGGCGGCTCGACGCGATGATGCTGGCCACCGACGGGCGGCGGATCTTCGTGCTGTCGGGCACCGGCGACGTGCTGGAGCCCGACGGCGACTGCGCGGCGATCGGCTCGGGCGGACCCTACGCGCTGGCCGCCGCCCGCGCGCTGCTGGAGAACACGACGCTGCCCGCCGCCGAGGTCGCCGGGAAGGCGCTGGCCCTCGCGGCGCAGATCTGCGTCTTCACGAACCAGAACGTCGTCCTCGAATCGGTGGCGGCGCCCGGCTGACGGCCGCGGTGTCGCCCCACGGAAGGAAGCCGCCGATGTCGGAACCGGAACCGTCCGCCGAGGCCCAGGGGGCGATGTTCACCCCGCGCGAGATCGTCTCGGAGCTCGACCGCTACGTGATCGGGCAGGACAAGGCCAAGCGCGCGGTGGCCATCGCGCTGCGCAACCGCTGGCGTCGCCGCCGGGTGGCCCCGGAGCTGCGCGACGAGATCGCGCCGAAGAACATCCTGATGATGGGGCCCACCGGCGTGGGCAAGACCGAGATCGCGCGCCGCCTGGCGCGGCTCGCGCAGGCCCCGTTCCTCAAGGTCGAGGCGACCAAGTACACCGAGGTCGGCTACGTCGGCCGCGACATCGACTCGATCATCCGCGATCTGGTCGAGTTGTCGATCCGGCAGGTGAAGACCGAGCGGGAGGCGGGGGTGCGCGTGCGCGCCGCGGACGCGGCCGAGGACCGGCTGCTGGGGCTGCTGCTGAAGCAGCACCGTCCGGCCTACGAGGAGGGCAACGCCGAGGGCGACCGCGAGCGCCGCAACGCGCTGCGCGCGCGGCTGCGCGCCGGCGAGCTCGACGGAGACACGCTCGAGATCGATGTCCAGGAGCGCGCCCGCCCCGCCGTCGAGGTGATCTCCGCCTCGGGGATGGAGGAGCTGGAGTTCAAGTTCCAGGACATGTTCTCCGGCCTGCCGGGCATGGGGAAGAAGACGCGGGCGCGCAAGGTCAAGGTGCGCGAGGCGCTGCGACTGTTGACCGACGAGGATGGCGGCGAGCTGATCGACATGGAGGCGGTGGTCGCCGAGGCCAAGCAGCGCGCCGAGCAGTCGGGGATCGTGTTCATCGACGAGTTCGACAAGATCGCCGTGCGC
>CAZMRP010000686.1:0-3289 GCA_964568275.1 uncultured Myxococcales bacterium | reverse complement strand
CGCGGCGCGCTTCGGCCCCGCGGGAGCGATGCTGCACCTGACCGACTCGGCGCTGCCGCCCGGGCACCTGCTGCGACTGGCGCGGGTGATCCGGGGGGAGCGGCTGCTGCTGCGGTGGCACGGTTTCGTGCGGGTCGAGCCCGAGCTGGCGGACCCGGCGTTCGCGCGGGAGCTGGCCGCGGGGGGCTGCGCGATGCTGCAGCTCGGGGTCGAGACCGCCGCGCCGCGGTTGTGCGAGCTGCTGGGCAAGGGGGTCGACCCGGAGCTGGTGCGGCGGGCGCTGCGGAGCACCGCGGCGGCGGGGATCCGCAACCACGTCTACCTGCTGTTCGGGCTGCCGACGGAGACCGACGAGGAGCGCGAGGCGACGCGGGCGTTCGTGGAGGCCGAGGCGGCCGCGATCCACGCGGTGAACCCGGCGCTGCTCAACCTGCCGAAGGGGAGCCCGATGCACCGCCGGCCCGAGCGGTTCGGGATCACGGAGCTGGCGCCGTTCGGGGTCGAGACCGACCTGTCGTTGTACGACGACTTCCGCTGCGGGGCGTCGCACCCGCGGCCGGAGGCGCGGCGCTGGATGGGCCGGCGACTGTTCAAGAGCCCCGCGTGGCAGGCGATCCAGGGCCGGCTGCGCCAGCCGTTCAAGGCCAACCACCTCTGCTTCCTGGAGCGGTGAGCGTTCCTACCGCAGCCGCAGCTCCACCGGGTGCGGGCTGAGGTAGACCTGCGCGGCGAGGTACGGCTCGCCGTGCTTGCGGATGTGGTGCTTGAGCAGCGTGAGCGGCACGACGAGCGGCACCAGCTCCGCGTGGTACTGCGCGATCGCCT
Source organism: uncultured Myxococcales bacterium (assembly GCA_964568275.1). GTDB lineage: Bacteria > Myxococcota_A > Polyangia > DRWM01 > JAAZOP01 > JAAZOP01. The sequence continues at coordinate 2,464 of CAZMRP010000686.1, read as the reverse complement.
CGAGCAGCTCGGCCTTCTCGTCGGCGTCGAGCTGCTGCTTGAAGTAGCCGAGCATGTGCTGCAGCACGTTGACGTGCTTGCGGACCGTGGCGTGCACCGCCAGCGTCTCGAGGAACAGCGCCTGGTAGCGCTCGAACAGCTCGCCCGTCGGCAGCTCCTTGGCGCGGGCCACCAGCCGGCCCAGCGTTCGGAGCTTCTCCGGCGCGTGGGCCATCAGCAGCAGCTTGTGGCGGGCGTGGAAGTCGACGAGGTTGGCGCGGGTGCGGCCGCGGGCCAGCGTCTCGCGGAAGGACTTCAGGGCGAACACGCGCTCGATGAAGTTCTCGCGCAGCGTCGGGTCGTGCAGCCGCCCCTCCTCCTCGACCGGGAGCAGCGGGAAGTGCTCGGTGAACGCCCGGGCCCAGAGCCCGACGCCGACCTTGCGCGGCAGGCCGCCGGCCGGGTCGCAGACCTTGACCCGTTCCAGGCCCGAGCTGGGGGAGGCGCGCTTGAAGACGTAGCCGTGGAGACCGAGCGGCTCCAGCTCGCGCAGCCGCTTGCGGGCCCAAACCTGCATCCGGTCGGTGTGGTCGATGCCGGTCTTCTGGGTCACCAGGCGCGGGTGGTCCGGGTCGCCGACCAGCCGCATCGCCTCGCGGGGGATCGACAGGCCGCACTCGACCTCGGGGCACACCGGGACCCATTCGAAGAACCGCCCGAGCGTCCCGGTCAGGTACGGGTCGTGCTTGTGTTGGCCGTCGTAGCGGACCTTCTCGCCGAGCAGGCAGGTGCTGATCCCCATCCGGATGCGTGGCTCGCCCATCGGGCGGAGTCTAGCACGGCGAATCAGGGGGTGTAGGGCTGGAGGTCGAGGACGAGGCCGGCGACGTCGGCGGAGAGATCGATCGTGCCTTCGGCGATCGAGGCGAGGAAGTCGCCGTCGGCGGGGTAGGGGATGTCGCCGCCGTCGGCGTCGAGCAGCGCGCCGAGGGCCCACGTCGCGCCGCGCTCGACGTTGGTGAAGCGGAAGCGGGCCGGGAAGGCGACCGGGGTCACTTCCATCATGCAGTGCGGCATCGACGGCGTCGTGGCGGAGTCGACCCACGAGATGTAGAGCCGCGCGGCGCCGGGCGGGGTGCCGGTGAACGTGACGGTGCCCTCGGCGGAGACGCCGCCGGCGGAGCCGCAGTCGAAGGTGGCGACCGGGCCGGCGTCCTCGCCGTCGACCGCCTCGGCGCCGTCGACCGCCTCGGCGGTGTCGGGGACGTCGGGGGTGTCGAGCACGACGTCGAAGTACTCGTGGGTCGTCTCGCAGCCGGCGGCGGCGAGGGCGAGCAGCAGCGGAAGGGACCAGCGATGCGGCATGGCGGAAACCCTCCGGTCAGAAGACGAGCGGGAAGGTGATCAGCACCTTGTGCTCGAACAGGCCCCGCGGGCCGTTCCATTCGCCCATCGGCGGCGCCAGCTCGTAGGCGAACTCCGCCGACAGCGCGTGGAAGCGGAAGCCGATTCCGCCGCGCAGGAAGATGCGCGGGTCGAAGGCGTAGTCGTTGGGCGACGAGTCGTTGAACACCTGGAACGCGAGGCCGAACAGCAGGTGCCAGTCGCCGATCGGGTGGCCCCAGCCGGTGGGGCGGTCCTGCGGGAACCAGACGAAGGTCAGGGGGACCTCGAGCGCGCCGAGCGGGTCGCCCTCGAGGCCGGTGACGAGCATCCAGCGTTCCCAGCCGTAGTGGAACAGCGCCCGCAGCCACATCCGCGGCGCGGCGTACTTGGTGCCCGGCGTCTCGTACCACCGCTCGACGACCTGGCCGGTGGCGCGGTCGAGCACCGTGCGTTCGACGAGCGGCCAGTCGAGGGCGAGGCCGACGGCGAGGCCGAAGGCCCAGTTGCGGGGCTGCTGGTACTCGCCGACCGCGACGGCGGCCGCGAGCGGTTCGTGCGGGTCGAGGGTCGCGGGGCCCTCGAGCACCCGGCGGTGGGGAGTCTCCACGGGCGCGCCGGTCACGGGCCCCTCGGGGTGGTTGTCGACCGCGGTCTCCACGCGCAGCCGCAGGTCGGCGGTGGACCGCGCGGCGGCGGGCTCCAGGTGCACGACGCGGGCGGCGGGTCCGTCGAGCAGGCGGTTGAGCAGGAACGTGGCCTGGGGATAGTCGAGCCGCGGGTCGCGGTGCTCGGTCCACTGGTCGCAGTGCGCCTGCACGACGACGGTGTGCGGAGCGCCGGGCGGGACGACGACGACGAACTGCGTGTCGAAGGGGCCGCCGGAGACGGCGAGCGGCGCGGACGGGTATTCGGGGCGGGTCGGGCTGCCGTCCACGGTGGCGTCGAGGCCGTGGCAGTCGCGGGCGGCGAAGCCCAGGCGCAGCTCCTCGGCGGCCTGGACCTGCAGCGTGAGCTGGACGTCGGTGTACGGGCCGTCGGCGGCGTGGTCCACGCGATAGGCGGCCGCCGGGAACGCGGGCGCGCCGGGACCGACGACGAC
>CAZMRP010000685.1:0-3291 GCA_964568275.1 uncultured Myxococcales bacterium | reverse complement strand
CCCACCCCCGGAGCTCCGGGCGGACGTGACCGCCTGATGGTGGTGGCCATCGTCGGCATGATCGCCACGGTCGGGATCGTCGGCCTGGGCGGCGTCCGCCGCGGCCGCCTGCAGGACCAGGCATTCCAGCTCTCCCGGCTCAGCCGCAACGCCCTGATCCGCTCGCTGTCCCGCGCCGTCACCGTGCGGATGGTGGTGGACCTCGACGGCTTCCGCATCTGGCTCGAGGAGGCCGGCGCGGCGCCGGCGCTGGTCGACGAGTCGGGCTCGATGGTCGTGCCCGACGGCGGCGACGACGCGCCGGACCCCTTCGCCGACGGCGGCACCGGCTACCCCGGCGAGGAGCCGGGCGCCCCGCCGCTGCCCGACCCCGGCGACGAGCTCGCCCCCGGCGAGGAAGACCCCGGCGGCGGCCTCGGCCTGATGGACCTGCTCGGACCGATGCTCGGCCCCGGCTCGGCCCTCGCCGAGCTCGAGCGGCCGCCGCAGTACCGGCCGCCGGCGTTCCAGCTCATCGACGAGCCCCGGATGAAGCTGGTCCAGCTCGAGGGGCTGGCGGCGATGCGGGTCTACCTGCCGGGGGCAGAGGAGCCGAGCGGGGAGGGGACGGCGTACGTGTTCTATCGCGAGGACAGGACGGCGGACGAAGCTACGATCCACATCTACAACGACCGCGGGGCGGTGTACTCCATCGTGATCCAGCCGCTGACCGGACGCGGCGCGCTGTATCCGTACCCGTTCGTGCCCGAGCCGCCGGAGGTGCTGCCGTGACCCGGCGGGGCTTCACGCTGATCGAGGCGCTGCTCGCCGTGCTGGTGATGGGGCTGTTCTTCTCGATGGCCTTCACCCAGCAGGCCCGCTCGGTGGTCCTCGAGTCCCGCGCGCGGCTCGAGGCCGCCGCCGCCTCGCAGGTGCGCTGCAAGATGGCGGAGATCGAGCAGCTGTTGCAGAAGGACGGCTACCCGGTGGCCGAGGAAGCCGATTCCGGGCCGTGCTGCGAGGCGTACGAGGACGAGCGGTTCGAGTGTTCGTGGACCATCGAGCCGATCGAACTGCCGACGGCGGCCGACCTGCAGGCGGCGATGCAGCAGGACGCCACCGACCAGACGCTGGTCGCCACCGGCGACGACGAGCAGGCGGCCTCGTTCGAGGAGCAGACGATGGGCCTGTTGTCGATGCAGGCGCTGGGCCAGATCCTGCCGCTGCTGCAGAACTTCCTGCAGGAGGCGATCCGCAAGGTGGAGGTGACGATCGTCTGGCAGTACCGCAACCGGGTGTTCGACTTCACGGTGACCCAGTACCTGACCAACCCCGGCGGCGGGTCGCTCGGCGCGTTCCTCCAGGCCGACCTGGTGCAGAAGCTGATGACCGGCGGCCCGACGGCCTGGATGGAGCTGATGTTCGGCGGCGGCGGCGCCGGCGGCGGCGACGACGGAGGAGGCAACAAGACCCCGTGAGGCGCGGCGCTCCCGGCATGACGCTGCTGGAGGTGATGCTGGCGCTCAGCATCTCCTCGGGGGTGATCACCTTCGTCTACGTCTCGGCGCGCGACGTGACGCGCACGAAGGACCGCCTGGAGCAGGACTCGGAGCGGCTGCGCGAGGCGCAGATGGCGCTCGACCGGCTGTCCCGCGACCTGCGCTCGGCCTGGCTCTCCGGCCACAAGAAGCCGCTGCAGCCGGTCGTCGACTCGGCCTTCGTCGGCGAGGACAGCGACCCGATCGACAGCATCTCGCTCAACACCTTCTCCCACGTCCACCGCCGCTGGGACGCCAACGACTCGGACCAGGCCGAGGTGAGCTGGTTCGGCGTGGAGGACCCCGAGGATCCGCGCCGGATGCACCTGGCCCGCCGGGAGGCGGCGCGGCTGGACGAGAAACCGACGGAGGGCGGCCTGCTGCAGGTCGTGGTGCACGACGTGGCGGGGCTCGAGCTGGAGTACTACGAGGCGGAACGCGACGAGTGGCTGGAGGACTGGGACACCACCCAGCCGACGGCCCAACCGAACCGGCTGCCGCGCTTCGTGCGCGTCGTGCTCACGCTGGTCGACCGTTTCGGCGGCGAGGTCGTGCTGGGCACCCAGGTCCAGCTCGAGCTGCTGCAGCCGATCCTGCTGCCGGGAGGGTTCCAGTGAGCGGCGTGCGCCCGGGGCTCCCGCCCGCGCCGGGTCGCGGGCAGCGGGGGGTGATCCTGGTGGTCGTGCTGGCCGTGGTGGCCATCGTCAACTTCCTGGTGCTCGACCTCAACTCCAACATGTTCGTCGTGCAGAAGACGACCCACGTCGCCGACCGCCGCACGGTGGCGTTCTTCAACGCCCGCTCCGCGGTCAACCTCGGCCGACTGGCGTTGGTGCTGCAGGGTCTGATCAACGCGCAGCTCGGGGCGCAGAAGCAGCGCGGCGGGCTGGACATCTCGCCCTGGTCGAGCATGCTGTTCGACTTCTTCGCCAACGAAACGAACCGCTCGTCGCTGCTCGAGGGCGTCGCCGGCATCCCCTCCGAGATGGTGCGCGGCTTCGCCGTGTTCGACGGCAACTTCGCCGTCGAGCTGGTCGACGAGGACGGCCGGATCAACCTCAACCTCGCCGCCCAGGGGGACGAGTCGCAGCAGTTCCTCGACCGCGTGCTGTCGTGGCTCGTGGCGCCGGAGCAGTACGAGGACCTGTTCTCCCGGGAGACCGCGGACGGCAAGATTACCACCCGCGAGCAGTTCGTCGCCGCGGCCATCGACTGGGCCGACACCAACGACCAGATGTACCAGCGCGCCGGGGCCAGCCGCGGCGCCGAGGACAACGAGTACGAGTCGCTGCCGGACCCCTACCGCCGCAAGGACTGCCCGTACGACTCGATCGAGGAGCTGCGGCTGGTCCGCGGCGTCGGCGAGGACTTCTGGAGCACGTTCGTCGACCCCGACCCGTTCGACCCCGGCCAGCGCACGCTGACCGTCTGGGGCCAGGGGAAGATCAACGTCAACGCCGCGCCGCCGCGGGTGCTGGCCGCGGTCGTCTGCGCGCTGGCCCTGGACCAGCGGTCCTGCGACCCGCGGAACTTCGAGCGGGTGTTGCTGCTGATCGACTCGATCAACGAGCTGGGCGGAGGACGATACGGCTCCCCCGGCCACTTCGTGCGCGCCGTATCCACCGGCACGGAGGACGCCCCGGGGATCCCGATCGACGGCAGCCTCGCCGACAAGTGGCTGACCACGACCGGCAAGGTCTTCTCGCTGTACGTCGAGGGCCGAGCGCCCATCGGCGGACGACCGGCCGGCCGGGGCTCGTCGGTCGACGAACAG
>CAZMRP010000684.1:0-3305 GCA_964568275.1 uncultured Myxococcales bacterium | reverse complement strand
GAGCCCGCGGACGGTCCGGCCGACCTGTCGCCGGCGGAGCTGGCGCAGCGCGTGCGCGACGCCGTGTCGCTCGCCCGCGCCGACGTCGATCGCTCGCACGCCGTGACCGTCTACGGCCTGCCGCCGCCCGGCGAGTCGCTGGTCGACTACGGCGTCCCGGCGCCGGCCCCCCGAGGCGCGGTGTCCCCTGCCGGCCTCCCCCAGCAGGTCGGCGGCAGCGGAACGCTCGACATCGCCGTCGTCCAGCGCAAGCTCAGCCCGCTGCGATCCTACGTCCGCCGCTGCTACGAGGACGCCCTGCGGGAGGACCCGACGCTGGCCGGCGTGCTGCAGCTCGAGGCCGAGGTCTCGCCGGCGGGCGAGTTGACGACGAGCGTGGCGACCGACGACGCCGCGCTGCGCGCCGCCGGCGTGACCACCTGCGTCGTGCAGCTCGCCCGTCGCATCAGCTTCGCCGACGCGCCCCCCGAGGGTGGGGCCGTCCGGGTTCGGTTCGGCCTGCGGTTCGCACCGCAGGACTGAGAGCCCGTGAAGCAATCGGCCGGCGCGGTGTTCGGCCGGTAGAGGGCGCCACGTAGCGCCCGGCGGGGTGGGGCCCGCGACCATGGTCGCTCTGCCTGCGGTCCTCGGCGGCCGCGCGGCTAGATCAGGATCGTGATCGGGTTGAGGTTCAGGCCGGCGGGGCTGGCGTACGACGTGAAGCTCCCCAGGCCGTACCCGATCAGGCCGAACGGCTCCGCCGCCCGGATGGTGTGCGTCCCGCCCGCCACCGGCACGATGCCGATCTCGCGGCCCGCGATCGGTCGCCAGTCGGCGGTCACCGACGCGCCGTCCAGCGTCAGCGCCAGCCCCGGCGGCCGCACCACCATCACCCACGACTGGCCGTTGGTGCCGGGATTGTACGAGCTCGGCGCGATGAAGATGTAGTCCGGCCGGTACTGCTCCGCCGGCACCAGCACCGTCAGCGCCGGGTCGCCCCGCTCCGCGTCCGGCACCGGGTAGTACTGCCCGAGGATGAACTGCGCCACCTGGATCGCCTTCGTGCCGCTCACCCGGAACGGCTCCCAGACCATGAACTCCACCCACTGGTTGGCGTCGAGCCGGGCGTAGTCGATGTCCTGCGGCGGGTCGACGGTGATCTCCGTCCCGTCGAAGGCGGCGATCACGCGCACCATGTTGTCCCCCGGACCGCCGTTGTCCGTCATCGGGGCGCTGACGAAGTCCCGGCCCCAGGTCTGGATCGGCGCCAGCTGCTCCTCCAGGTGGTCGCAGGCCTGGCTGAAGTACGGCACGTAGGCGCAGACGTGCCCGCCGAACACCTCCACCGGACGGTTGGCCCAGATCCGGCTCCCCGTCAGGTCGAACTCGGTCTCGCGGCAGGTGTCGAGGTAGTCGCACATGCCCATCGTGCACTCCTCTTCGCGCCGCCAGTCCGGCCGGCCCTCCACGCAGTTCGGCGGCGGCGCCGCCGCCACGTGCGCCACCTCGCCCCGTTGCAGCGTGAACCGGATCGTTCCCCCCGGCGGCGTCCACGCGAACCGCCCCCCGCGCTCGCCCGCCGTCTCGCCCGCCACCCAGACCTCCACGTCCGTCGGCTCCGGCGCCAGGCCCACGATCGCCACGTAGTCGCCGTACTTGCCGTAGCTCGGCGGCGTCGGGATCATCCCGCCGTTCATCCCCGTCGCGCGCGAGAACGGCACGTAGGTCACCGCCACGTAGTCCCCGGTCAGGACGTGGGTCGGGTACAGCAGCGTCGCGTCGTTGGTGAACGAGAACTCCACGCCCGCGCTGTACTCGAACGGGTTCCACTGCGAGACCGTCACCGGCAGGTCGGAGCGCAGCCGGTACGCGCCGTCGGCCACGATGATGCTGTCCCAGTCGTCCCGCGGGAGCCCGAACGACTGGCCCGAAATCCACGGCAGCGGGATCTCGGTCAGCCCGCCGGCCGGCACCGTCCCGGTGTACACCTCGCTCGCGCCCCGCGTGACGTGCACCGTCGCCGCCGACGTGTTGGGGTTGGCCACGATCACGCGGTAGTCGAACAGCGTCGAGTCCAACTCGGCGGTGTTGGCCAGCGCCACCGGCCAGTACTCGCAGCCGACGTACGAACGGGTCGATTCCGCCTCGCCGCAGGGGTCGTTGCAGTAGCCGGAGGCCCCGCAGGTCGAGCCCCACTCCGTGCAGTCGCGGCCGGTGATCCAGGCCGAGCCGTCGGCGGCGCAGAGCATCGACACGTTGCCCGCGCACTCGCGCGACCCCGGCGTGCACGCCACGCAGCCCAGCGCCCCGTCGCAGACCTCCGGGCAGGGCATCTCGTGGAGTCGGCTCAGCCCGTCGGGGCCGCACTGGTAGTGCACGTTGCCGTAGCAGCCCCAGACGCCGATCTCGCAGGCGAACGGACCGTCGGGCGGGATGTCGACACCGTCCGGGACGAAGCCGTCGTCCGTCGCGTCGGGCCGCACGTCGGGCCGCACGTCCGTGATCTCGTCGTCGCCCGGCGAGCAGCCCCACGCCGCCGCCGCCAGGAACACCGTGATCGCCAGCCGCATCGTCGCACCTCCTCCCGCCCCCGCGCGCTCCGAGCAAGTATACGGCGATCCGGCCTCGGGTGCAGTCGCCGCGCACTTCCGCGCCCTCGCCGGCGGCCCGCGGTTGCGTCCCGACCGGCTCCGGGGCACCATCACGGTGCGGTCGCGTTCCGGACCGCCGGGGTGGTGAGGGGTGCGAGCATGACGTCACGGTGCATCATCGGGCTCGCGGGAGCGTGGTTCGCGACGCTCGCCGGCTGCACGGAGCCGGCCGGCGGCGTCGCGGCGTCGGGCCTGCCGGTCCTGCGGCCGCTCGCCGAGCCTGCGGCCCCGGAGTCGTCGCAGCCTCCGGCCTACCGGCTCGAACGGGTCGACCCGGCCGGCCGGCCGGCCGCCGCCCCCGGCGCCGAACGGGTGCTGGCCGCCGCGCCGCTCGCCGACGGCACCGTCGCCTACGTGACCGACGAGGGGCTCGACGGGACGCTCGTGCTGTCCCTCGGAACGGAGCGCCGCACGCTCGACACGGCCGTCGTCCCGGAACCGGTGGTGTCGCCCGACGGAGTGCGGCTGCTCTATCCGCGCCGCGCGGGCGACGAGGTCGAGCTGGTGCTGGCGGCGCCGGCGAGCGGCCGGCGCGAGGTGGTCTACCGCGGGCCGACGGCCGACCGGCCGCGGTTCCGCGCCGACGGCGGCGCCTTCGTCTTCGTCGGCACGAACGAGGGCGGGCTGGCTTCCCTGTTCGCCCTGATCGGGATCAGTTTTCCCATCTTCGCGCTG
>CAZMRP010000683.1:0-3312 GCA_964568275.1 uncultured Myxococcales bacterium | reverse complement strand
GCGATGGCCTGGGCGCTGGGCTACCTGGGCGACCCCGACCCGAAGTTGATCGAGCTGCTGTCGACGGTGACCTTCGACGAGGCCGACCACCCGCAGGTGGGCCTGTACGCCGGCACGTCGCTCGGCATCATCGCCGACGGTCCGACGCTGGACGCGATCGTGGACGGCTTCATCTCCGCCGACACGCACCCGGACGTGCGCGGCTACCTGCGCAAGGCGCTGGACGGGCACTTCCGCTTCGCGCCGCTCAACGATCGGGCGCCGAGCATCCCCGATGCCGAGAACCGGGCGATCGCCAAGCTGGTCGGCTTCCTGTCGTCCTACCAGGGCGGCCTCAAGACGCTCCCGGCCAACCGCCTCTACCTGCTCGGCGCGCTGTTCGGCTCGATCGCCACCAACGACGAGATCGCCGGGCAGCTCGCCTCGCTGGTCCGCGGACCCGACGCGCGCATCCGCGAAATCGCGCTGCTGGGGTTGATCTGCTCCGCCTCGCCGCAGGCGGCGCGGCCGATCTTCGAGGAGGTCTACGGCACCAGTCCGCCGGACGCCAACGTCGCCACGCTCAAGACCCACACCGTGCTCAAGACGCTGCGCGACATCTACACCAACGTCGGCACGCCGAACGACCCGTACACGATCATGGTCCGCTCGGCGACCGAGATCGAGAACCAGGCGCTGTTCCGGCGGCTGGACGTCCTGCACCTGTTGCGCGACCTCGACCAGCGCGAGTTCCTCGACTACTACACGATGCGCCTGACCCTGGGGCTCGGCGTCGACAAGGACGCCTACGACAAGGCGATCCAGGAGGCGGGGCTGGAGGCGGCCGACTCCTACACGCCGCTGGCCTACAAGCTGTCCTACTCGGACAACTTCACGTTCTACGAGACGCCCTACCTGACCTGGATCGACCAGCTCTACAACTTCGCCCGGAACTCGTCGAACAACCTTCAGTACCGCAAGTACGTGGTCGAGCTGTTGTGGAAGATGGACGAGCGCGGGTTCGTCTACTCGCTGTATGCCGACACGGGCACGGCCCAGGCGTCGCCCGACGACCGGAAACTCCACGACTTCGTGTACGAAGACGTGATGCGGAGCGCGATGTAGGCGCGGGGCGGTGAATCGAGTCCGGCCGGCGGGCGTCTGAGGCGGGCCGGGCCGGCAGTGAATGACGGGCCCGGCGGACGCCGACGGTGCGTCGCGGGCCGCGAGGGAATCGGGGCCGGGCGCGGCGCGTGGGCGCGGCGCGAAACCCGTTCCGGGGCGGGCCGGGGTCGAACCCCGGGGCCGCCGTGCAGCCGGGACGGCATGAGGAGGAAACGGAAGATGAAGAAGGGTCTGTGGATGATTCTGACGGTCCTGGCCGCGCTCGCGCTGTTCGGCGGCTGTTACATCACCGGCCGCGCCGCGGTGCCCACGGTGCACGCCACCGTGCGCACGCCGCCGCCCCCGACCGTGGTCGGCACGGCGACGGTCTCGACCCCGGCCGTGGCCGTCGGCGGCACCTACGCGCCGCCGCGCCCCGTGCTGGTCACCGGCGTGACCACGATCACGGCGGCCTGCAACCCCAACGCTCCGGAGGTCCTCAACGGCCTCGACGACAACTGCAACGGGCAGATCGACGAGGGCTGGGTCGGCAGCGGCAGCCTGCAGATCACGCTCGGCTGGAGCACGCCCGCCGACATCGACCTCTACGTGGTCGACCCGACGGGGACCGAGATCAGCTACATGCAGACCCAGAGCCCGAGCGGCGGGTTCCTCGACCGCGACGCGCGCGGGGCCTGCACCGACGGCGAGGTGGTCGAGAACGTGTACTGGAACAGCCAGCCGCCGGCCGGGCACTACGTCGTGCGGGTGAACTACTACTCGAACTGCGACGCCGCCGGCCCGACCCCGATCACCGTCTCGATCGCCTACGGCGGCCAGGTCGTCGGCGCGTACCAGTACTCGCTGTCCGACCAGGAGACCGTCGAGATCGCCTCGTTCGACCTGTAGCTCACGCGCCCGGCCCCCACTTTCCCCTTGACGCCGCACCGCCCTCCGAGGCACGACGACGCCCATGAAGCGCCTGCGAGTGGGACTGACCTACAACCTCAAGCGGATCGACGCGCACCGGGACGACGCCGAGGCCGAGTACGACTCGCCGAAGACCATCGCCGCCCTGGCGGCGACGATCGCCGCCCACGGCCACCGGGTCGTGCGGCTCGAGGCGAACGCGCGGCTGCCGGTGCGACTGGCCCGGGCCCGGGTCGACCTGGTGTTCAACCTGGCGGAAGGGGGCGTCGGGCGCAGCCGCGAGGCGCACGTGCCAGCGCTGTGCGAGCTGCTCGGCATCCCCTACACCGGCTCCGACCCGGCCGCGCTCTGCGTGACCCTGGACAAGGCGCTCGGCAAGCGCATCCTGCGTGACGGCGGGGTGCCGACGCCCGACTTCCTGGTCTGCGAGACGGGGCGCGAGCCGCTGCCGCGCGGCTGGCGCTTCCCGGCGATCGTCAAGCCGAACCTCGAAGGCACCAGCAAGGGGATCACCGCGGCCTCGGTGGTCGACGACGAGGCGGCGATGCGGCGGCGCTGCCGGGCGATGATCCGGCGCTACCGCCAGCCGGCGATCGTGGAGCGCTACGTGACGGGCCGCGAGTTCACGCTGGGCGTCGTCGGTTGGCCGCGCCCGACGGCGTTTCCGCCGATGGAGGTGGTGTTCCTGCGGCCCGGCAAGCGCACCGTCTACGAGTACTCGCTCAAGCAGGACTGGGTCGGCAACGTCGAGTACGTCTGCCCGGCCCGCATTCCCCGGGCGCTCGACGCCGCGATGCGCCGGCTGGCCCTCGAGACCTTCCGGCTGTTCGGCTGCCGCGACGTCGCCCGCGTCGATTTCCGCGTCGACGCGCGCGGCCGGCCGTGGGTCATCGAGATCAACCCGCTGCCCGGCCTGACGCCGGGCTACTCCGACCTGGTGCTCAACGCCGCCGCGGTCGGCGTCGGCTACGAGGAGCTGATCGGTCGCATCCTGGACGGCGGCCTGCGGCGACGCGCGGGCGGCTGAGCCGGCCGCTCAGCCGCGGCCGGCGCCGAGGCGCTCCACGGCCCGCACGAGCTCCGGCAGGGCGACGCTGGCCGAGCGGCCGGTGAGCGACAGCTCGGCCGCCCAGCTCAGCTCCGTCGCCTCGAGATTGACCTCGACCAGCCGGGCGCCGGACTCCTTGGCCATGAACGGCAGCAACGACGCCGGGGCGACGGTGGCGGAGGTGCCGACGACGAGCATCGTGCGGCAGCCGCGAGCCAGCTTCGTGGCCCGGGCCAGCGCCGACGGCGGGA
>CAZMRP010000682.1:0-3314 GCA_964568275.1 uncultured Myxococcales bacterium | reverse complement strand
GTCCCCCGCCGCCGGCAGGGCCCGCGTCGCCGCGCCCGCGCACAGCTCGAACCGCACGTGCTGGACCGGGACCTCGTGCGGCAGCCCGTAGTCGTCCATCTCGTCGCAGCTCAACCGCACCGCCGTGGTCGTGCCCGGCGCCAGCGCGGTCGGGCCGTCGACCACCACCGACCGGGCGATGCCGATGCTCTGCGCCAGGATCGCCACGGCGACCAGGACGGCCACGACCAGCGGCAGGCCGACGATCAGGGCCAGCCGCACGCGGCGGTCCTCGAGCAGCCGGCGCAGCGGCGTGTCCTCCGGCACCACCGCCAGCTCCTCGGGCGACAGGTCGGGGCCGGCGGACGGAGCGTCGGCGTCGTCCGGCGGCCCCTCGCCGCGCTGGTCCTGGTCGTCGGTCACTAGTTCACCCACGGACCGCGGCGCTCGGGGTCGCGGCGCTCGAAACGGACCACCTTGGGGTCCTGGCGACGGGCGGCCCGTGCGGCGCGCCAGCGTGAGGGGCGCCACCAGCCCGAGACCAGCAGCCAGCCCCAGAACATGCCGCCGAGGTGTCCGGCGACGCTGACGTTGGAGGTCTGCATCAGCCAGTCGAGCAGCACCCAGGCCAGGATCAGCAACAGCATCGTGCGGGCGCGCATCGGCAGCACGCCGAACAGGAAGATCGGGGCGTCGGCGTAGATCAACCCGAAGGCGGTGGCCAGGCCGAGGACCGCGCCGGAGCAGCCGATGGTCGGGACCAGCGGGTAGTAGAACCAGCCGACCGCGAGCACGGTCAGGCCGGCGCCGAGGCCGGTGAGGAGGTAGTAGCGCAGGAACGCCTTCCCGCCCCAGCGCCGCTCGAGAAACCCGCCGAACATGTACAGGCCGAACAGGTTGAGCAGCAGGTGCCACGGCGAGCCCGGGTCGTGCAGCCACATGTACGTGACGAGCTGCCAGGCCCAGCCGCGCTCGACCACGTCGGCCGGCACCAGCCAGCCGTAGGTCAGCAACTCGGGGCGCTCGAGCCAGTGCAGCGTGAACAGCGCCGCCGCATAGGTCGCCGCCATCGAGAGCAACAGGACCCGGACCACCGGCGTGAGCATTCCGCCCATGAACGAGCCGCGGGGCCTGCCGGGTTGGTACATCCGTCCGTCCGTCCAGGCCGCCCCGCGCCCGTCGCTAGCCGCCGGAAACCATCGAGGTGGGGGCGAAGCTCAGGATCGCCTTGAGGTCCTCGTCGTTGAAGCGCAGCTGCGCGCCGATGAAGAAATCGCGGTCCGCGTTGAGCACGTCGTCCGCGCCGCCGACGATGTACAGGCCGCGGAGGAACTCGAGCGCCGCGATGAACTTGAGCCGCGGGTAGACGTCGGTGCCGATGGCGAAGGCGTCGACGGAGATCTCGAGCGCTTCCTCGAGGAAGCTGAGGTCGACGCCGAGGCCGCCGGTCGATTCCTTGATGCCGAAGCGGAAGGTGGCGAAACCGATGCGCCGGGCGAACATCAGGCTGAACCGCAGGGCGTCCGTCCGCTCGGTCACCACCTCGCGCTGGTAGAACGGGTCGTCGGTGGACGTCGTCGTCCGCTCGATCGTGCTCACCGACCCCCGCGGGTCGTCGACGACCTCGATCAGGTAGTACTTGTCCTCCTTGGGCTGGAGGCGCAGCGAGATGTAGGTCTTGAGCGTGTTGGCGAAGAAGTTGTACTCGGAACGCAGCCCGACGATGGTCTGCAGGCGGGTCAGCGAGCCGACGAAGTCGCCGGCGTCGGTGATCACCTCGCGCGCCTCCTCCACGAACCCCTCGACCTCGTTGATCAGCGTGTCGTCCGTGATCAACCGGCCCAGCGTGCCCTGGCCGTCGGCGACGTCGCCGGTCGTGCCCTCCACCGTGGCGAGCGTGCGGTCGAGGCGGCCGAGGGCCGACTCGAGGGTCTGCAGGCTGCGCTGGACGCTCTCGGCGCCCGAAGTGACCGTGTCGCGATTGCCCGAGATCACGTCGCGCAGGTCGGTGGCGATCTGGCGGACGTCCGAGAGAATCGTCCGCACCTCGGGCTCGGCGTCCTCGCTGATGCGCTGGAGCGTGCCGAGGGTCGTGCTGACGGTGCCGGTGTTCTCGTCGATCAACCGCCGCAGGTCCTCGCTCATCTGCTCGATGTTGTCCAGCACCTGCTGGACCTGCGCGCGGCCCTCGTCCGAGCCGAAGATCTCGGCCGCACTGCGGCTGACCTCGCGCACGTCCTTGACGATCCCCGAGACGTCGGCGGTGATCGCCTGCAGGTCGATGGCCATCGAGCCGGCGCGCTGGACCACCTGGTCGATGCTGGTCGACTGGATCACGTTCTCGATCCGGCCGCCGTCCGGGATGAAGCAGGCGCCGCGGTTCCGCCCGCGCGCCAGACACAGCTCGCAGCAGGCCAGCCGCTGGTTCTCCGGCCGCTCGCACCGCTCGTCCGTCCCCCGCGTCAGGCTGATGTTGTACTCGCCGATCAGGCTCGTCGCCTCCTTGGCCAGCGTCGCGTCGCAGAACAGCGTCACGCTGGGGCGGATCCGCAGGTTGACCCGCGCCTTGTCGCCCTGCAGCTCGAGCGTATCGATCGAGCCGACGGGAATGCCGGCCATCAACACGCGCGAGTTGGCCACCAGGCCCCGGGCGTCATCGATCAGCGCCCACGCCCGGTAGCCGTCCCCGACGTCGTACTGCGTGACGAAGGCGATCGCGAAGTACAAGCCGATGGCCGCACCGACGGTGAGGATCCCGACCGTGACCGCATTCCGCAGTACACGCATCGCGACCGCTCACCCTCCCCCCCGCAGGTGCGGGCCGGTGACCAGGACACACATCGGTCCGGACCCTAGCACAAGTCGGGAGGGAAAGGCGTGACGCCGAATCGCGTCTACTTCCGGCGGGATTCCTCGGCCTGGACCTCGCGACCACCGAACCGCAGACCGGACAGCGCACCGATGGCGTCGCCGACCCGGTCGGAGGGCACCAGGACCGTCGTCGAGCGCTCCCGGACCCGCACCGGACCCAGTTCGGACGAGCGGAGCGCCAATCGGCCCTGGATCCACTGGCCGAGGAAATCGCCGTCGACGCCGTCGTAGCTGCCGACATTGAGCAGCACCGGACGCAGCTCCTTGCCGCTGGCCGTGCGCATCGGCGGCCCGGGAACGTCCTCGGGCTCGTCGTCCTCGGCCTCGTCGCCCGCGTCCGGTAGGGCTTCGCCGCCGGGCCGGCTCGCCCCGGCCACGCCGGTCTCACCCTCGCCGGCCGGGCGACGGCGACGGCGCTCGCCACTTTCGGCGCCAGCATCCCGCTCGCCGGCAACTTCCAGACC
>CAZMRP010000681.1:0-3317 GCA_964568275.1 uncultured Myxococcales bacterium | reverse complement strand
GGTACTCGCGTCGGTCGGGCAGGAAACCGCACTGCACGAGCCGCACTCCGAGACGCTCGCGGAGCCCCGCGAACACCGCCGGCGCCTCCCGGAACCGCTCGCCGCACACCGCCACCCGGAACGGCACCCCCCGCCCCGCCAGCCGCTCCAGCACGCCGAAGAACGTCTCCGGCCCCTTGTCGTGCTCCCAGCGGTGGTTCCACAGCAGCAGCGGTCCGGCCGCCCGCTCCGGCCCCGGCGCGACCTCCCGCCCCGCCGCACCGGCGTGGTCCGGGAGCTCCACCGGCAGCGGCAGCACCACCGAGCGCTCGGCGATCCGCTCCAGCCAGGCCGCCGGCACCGCGTCCGGCATCCGCCCGAGCAGCTCCCGCGCGGCGGCGAGGAAGCTGTCCCGGTTCCACGCACTGTTGAACGCGCAACGGTCCGCCGCCAACGCCGAGACCAGCTGCGTGAAGCCGAAGTGCAGGTCGCGCTCTCCCGCCGACCCGGCCCGCACCGGAAACACCAGCTGGTTCTCGTGGAAGTACAGCAGCCGCGGCACCGTCGCGAGCGCCGGCACCAGCCCCGCCAACTCGGCCAGCGGGAGGTAGGCGCTCGCCAGCATCACGTCGAACGGCCCGCGCAGCTCCGTCGAGCGTTCCAGCGCGAGCCACGCCGCGGCACCGCGCATCCGCCACTTCCAGTGCCGGCCCGGCAGGGTCAGCACCGTCCAGTCCGCCTCGAGCCCACCCGTCAGGCTGCGGGTGAACGCCGCGTGCGACCCCGCCTCGTACGGCTCGATGTAGAGAATCCGCAGACGACGCGGGCGAGACATCAGCGACGGCGGCGGGACGGCTTCTTCGCCGGAAGCTTCTTCGCCGGCTTCCGCGCCACGACCTTCTTCACGACCTTCTTCGCCGGCTTCTTCGCCGGAAGCTTCTTCGCCGACTTCCGCGCCACGACCTTCTTCACGACCTTCTTCGCCGGCTTCTTCGCCGGAAGCTTCTTCGCCGGCCTCTTCGCCGCGGTTCCTGTCGTCGCGAACGAGGCGGCGCCCGGCGACGGGTCGTCGAACGGCAAGGCGATCTGGGACGGAGGGTCGCCCGCGCAGACCGGCGCGCCGCGCCCCTTGGAGCTCGGCGCCCCGAGCACGGCGGCGGCGGCCTCGTCGGTCAAGACCTCGGCCCGCTCGTTGGAGATGCCGAGGATCCGTCGCAGCTCGAGGTCGAAGTTGAACTCGTCCTCGTTGGTCTCGAGGTCGCTCATCAGCATGACGTAGGCCAGCTTGTAGGCCAGCTCCCGGGGCGCGGCGCGCTGCAGCGCAGGCGTCAGCTCACCGATCCGGGCGCAGCGGGCGGCCTGGCACGACTCGCCGCGCTGGACGCGCGCGGCGATCTGCTGCATCACGCCGCGGATCCGGTCGGGGGTGGCGTGCTGGCCGAACAGCCGCAGCATGATGCGGATGAAGGCGTCGGCCTCCTCGTCGGCGAGCATGCCGTCGGCGGCCGCGGCGAGGAACACGACCTCGAGGATCGCATCGACTTCCGGCGGCTGCAGTTCGTCGCGCACGCCGAGCGGAACCGCGCACTCCACGTCGAGCTTGGACAACCTGGTCATCGGCTCCTCCCTTCCCCGTCGTGGCGGCGAGCCTACGTCAGGCGGGTCCGGCGGGCAACCGTTCCCCGCGGGCCGGCCTCAGCGGCCGCCGCGAGCGGTCAGGCGCAGCAGCCAGGCGTCGTAGGGCATGCCGGAGACGGTGACGGGGCGGCGGCGGAAGCGGTACGGGCTGCCGCGCAGCTCGCGGTGCGCCGCGGTGGTCAGCAGCACCTCGCCGGCGCCGGCGAGGTCCTCGCCGAGCTTCGAGGCGAAGTTGAACTCGCTGCCCCACATGTCGTGGCCCATCACGAGCGTCGGGCCCCAGCCGATGCCGATGCTGACCTGCACGTCCGACTCGTCGTCGGTCTGCATGTTGATCTCGGACAGCCGGTCGAACATCTCGAGCGCGGCGGCGACGGCGCGGTCGACCGACGGGAACCAGGCGAACAGGTTGTCGGCCTCGGTCTTGACCAGCCGCCCGCGGTGCCGCCGGAGCACGGGTACGCAGACGTCCTGCATCCGGCGGATCAGCATCAGGTAGTGCACGATGCCGCGCAGCACGGTCAGCCGGGTGAAGCCGGCCATGTCGAGCACGAACACGGCGACGGTCCGCTCGAAGCGCTTGCGGATGTCCCGGTCGAGCTCCTGCAGGCGCTGCGCGGCCGCGGTGGAGCCGTCGAGCGACGCGCGCGACCGCTCGCGGAGCCGCTCGGCCAGGAATTGCTCGTCGCGATCGATGGTCGCCATGGAACTCCCGTCGGCACGACCGGCGGCGGACGGCCGCCGGGCTAGGGCTCGTCGCCGTGCGCGGGCGAGCCGGCCCGCTCCACGATCACGCCCAGCGGACAGACCGGCACGCACGCGCCGCACTCCACGCACTTCTCGGGCACGATGCGGTTGATCTCCGGCCCCTCCTCGATGGCGTCGACCGGGCACTCCAGGATGCAGAACCCGCACTTGTCGCAGTCGCGGCCGATCACGTGCACGGCTTCAACCTCCGGCCAGCGGCGGCAACAGCACGACCTCGTCGCCGTCGGCCAGCTTCGTCCCCTCCGCCTGCAGGAAGGCGACGTTGGTCCCGTTGACGATCACCTTGCAGTTCCGGACCGCCTCGTCGAACGCCCGACCGTGGGTCCGGGACAGGGCGCGCAGCAGCGCGCGGACCGAGTCGGCGTCGACTTGCGCCTCGCGCAGGCCGAGCGTCCGGCCGAGGTGGGAAGCGAACTGGACGTGGACCATCACGCGCTCCTCACGCATCCCCCGCCGGGCGGACGACCCGCTCGACGGCGCCGAACTTCGGCGGACAGACGTCCCGGCAGCGGCCGCAGGCCACGCACAGGTCGTCGTGGATCACCGCCAGCTCCCCCTTGCGCCAGGCGATGGCGCCGGGGACCGGGCACTTCTTGAAGCACAGGCCGCACTTCTCGCACTTGTCGGGCAGCACGCGGAACACGACCCGCGTGCGGTCCTCGGCCGGCGGCACCTCGCGCAACCGCACGGCGTCGAAGTGCGGCGGGCAGACCTCGGCGCAGCGGCCGCAGCGGATGCACTTCGCCGGGTCGATCACCGCCCGCTCGGTCCGGCGCCAGGCGATGGCGTCCACGGGGCACGCGGCCGCGCAGAGCCCGCAGCGGCGGCAGCGGTCGGCTTCGATCTCGAACGAGGCGCGGCGGACCCGGACGGCCCAGTCGGCCGCCTGCACGCGCCGCGCCTCCTCCCGCCAGTCGTCCCGCCACTTCGTC
>CAZMRP010000680.1:0-3321 GCA_964568275.1 uncultured Myxococcales bacterium | reverse complement strand
CCCCTCCGCGGTCGCGAGCGCTCCGCAGACCTTCACCCCGGCGCGCCCGCCGGCCGCGTGGTGCGGGCAACCCTCGTGCGGACCGCCCTCGCCCTTCGCCATCGGACAGCCGCCTTCCGACGGCTCCCCGGACACCGCGTCGCCGACTCCGCCGTCGGCAGCAGCGCTCGCCGGCGCTGCATCGGGCGCCGGTTGGGCCGCCGTGCCGCCGCCCGCCGCCTCGTCCTGCTTCTTGCACGCCCCGCCCGCGGCCAGGGCCGCGACGAGGACCATCGACAACCGGATCGAAACCTGCTTCGCGCTCATCTCCGTCCTCCACGCCGTGTCGCGCGGCCGTTCCGCCGGCACGGGCGGACGGAGCCTACCAGAACCGCGCCCGGATGCCAGCGGCGCGAGCGGCCGGGGGGCGGGCGGCTAGTCCGGCGGGCGAAGCTGGTCCAACGCCGAGCGTCCGGTCGTCGCGGACGGTTCGCGCGGGAGGCCCAGGCCCACCAGCGCCACGACTTGATGATCGTCGGGCACGGCGAGCCGCGCCGCGACCGCCTGGTGGTCGAAGCGGAGGGCGACCTGCCAGCCGAGGCCGAGGTCGAGGGCGGCGACGAGCAGGTTGGCGACGGCGATCGGCACGTCGATCAGGAAGAACGGCTGTTCCTTCGTCCGGGCCCGGACGGGGAACGGCGCGGCGAGACACGCCAGCACCAGGGGCGGCGACCCGTCGCGCTCGAACGTCGCCCCCGGAAACGCCGCGGCCAGCAGGGGGGCGACCGCCTCCCGACCCTCGACCACGACGTGGCGCGCGATCTGCGAGTTCTCCGCCGACGGCGCCCAGCGGGCGCATTCCAGCAGGACCGCGAGCCGCGCCTCCGCGACCGGTTGTCCGCAGAAACCCGCCGTCGGGCGCACGGCGCCGAGTCCCGGCCACGACGACTCTTCGCCCTGCCCCACCCCGCGTTCGGACCACGGCACCTCGCGCGCCGCGAACGGTTCCCCGAACCGGCCGCGATGCACCAGCCGTGCCAGCGGCTTGCGGCGGCCCGAGATCAGCCGTTGGGCCGCTGCGTCCCAGCCGCGACCGAGCCACGAACCGCCGGAAGCGGGCCCGACGGCCGGATAGCCGACCGGGATCACCGCGAGCGGCCGTTCGCCGTCCCGCAGCCCCGCCGCCGCCGTCACCGACCGCTCGTGAAACCCCGCGACCCAGCACGAACCGATGCCGCGGCCCGCCGCCTCCAGCACCGCGAGCTGGGCGGCGACGGCGCCATCGACGTTGTACCAGTGCCGCTCGCCGTCGCGCAGGCCGCCGACCGAGTCGCCCGCCACGACCAGGAACACCGGCGGGCGCGACTTCAGCAGCCACGGGTTGATCTTCCCCACGAAGCCGGCGATCACCGCCCGGGGCAGGCGGTCGACCACCTCCGGATCGTCGAGCACGACGACGCGTCCCGAACGGCGGCCCTCGACCGACGGCGCCGTCGCGGCCACGACCCGCAGCGCCTGCGCGGCGTCCGCGGGCAGCGCGTCGGGACGGAAGCTGCGGTACGACCGGCGGCGGAGGACGGCGCGGACGCGGGGGCCGAGCGGCGGCGTCGAGCCGGACGCCACGGCGGCTCAGCCTCCCGATTTGCGGGCGCGCAGCAGGTCTCCGAGGGTGTCGTGCGTGCCCTGCTCGAGCGACCTGCCGGCGAGCGATGCCGCGTAGGCGCGGCCGCCCTCCTCCTCGACGTCGGCCAGCTCGAGCGAGATCCGCCGTCGCTCGACGTCCAGCTCGCGGACGACCAGCTCGAGCGCCTGCCCGATCTTGGCGGCCTCCCGCGCGTGGTGGATCTGCTTGCCCTGTCCCAGCTCGCTGACGTGCAGCAATCCCTCGATCCCGGGCTCCAGCTCGAGGAACGCGCCGAAGCTCTCCACGCGCACCACCTTCCCCGTGGCCCGGGTGCCGGCCGCGTACTTCCGCGGCACCTCGTCCCAGGGGTCCTTGGCCAGCGTCTTGAGCGACAGCGAGATCCGGTCGCCGCGCCGGGGGTCGTCCCCCCGCTCGATGCGCAGGATCTGCACCTCGACCTCCTGGCCCACCGTCAGCACGTCGCTGGCACGGGTGACGCGGGCGAAGCCGATCTCGCTCACGTGCAGCATCCCCTCGACGCCGCCCAGGTCGACGAACGCGCCGTAGTCGCGGAGCTGGGTGACCTTGCCCTGGATCACGTCGCCCGCCTTGAGGCGCGCCCGGGCCTCCTCGATCAGCCGCCGCTGTTCCTCCTCCAGGATGCGACGGCGGCTCAGCACCAGGTTCCCGACGCGGCCCCGCGGGCCCGGCTCGAGCTTGGTGATGCGGAAGGTGAGCTTCTGGCCGATGAACGGCGTGGCGTCCTCGGTCCGCTTGAGGTCGAGCTGCGAGATCGGGCAGAAGGCCCGTACGCCGGACACCAGGACCTCGACGCCCCCCTTGTTCACGCCGGTCACCGTGCCCTGCACGGGCACGC
This sequence comes from uncultured Myxococcales bacterium, assembly GCA_964568275.1. Lineage (GTDB taxonomy): Bacteria > Myxococcota_A > Polyangia > DRWM01 > JAAZOP01 > JAAZOP01. Next base: position 841 of record CAZMRP010000680.1, on the reverse strand, counting down.
CGTTGGCGAACGCCTCGGCCAGCTCGTCCGCGCCCACCGCGCCGCGGCCGAGCCGGTAGCGCAGGATCAGGCTGCCCCGGCGCCCGTCGATCTGGGCCACCTTGGCCTCGATCTCCTGTCCCACCTCCACCAGCACCTTGCCGGCGTCGTCCTGCACCTCGGGCAGCGCGAGGATCCCCTCGGACTTGAGCCCCAGGTCCACCAGCACGGCTTCCTTGCCGATCGAGACGATCCGGCCCTTGACCGCGTCGCCGGGCTGGGGCCCGCCGCGTTTCGGGGCGAACGTCCCGGCCTTCTCGTACTCCGCGAGCAGCGAGCCGAAGTCCTCGTCACCACCCTCTGCACCGAATCCGTCGTCTTCGCGGTCCTTCATGGCGGGGCGCATCCTATGCAACCCGCCGCCATATGTCGACCTCCTCCGACGGCGGGCGGGACCGGTGCTTGACCCGCCCCCGGCGGCCGTGCTTCGCTCCCGGCATGGCGGGGACGCAGCACGGAGAGGCGTGCGTGATCTGCGGACGGTCGCTGCGCGGGACGCAGACGCCGCAGCCGGTCACGTGCGGGTTGTGCGGGGGCGGCTTCGAATCCAACCTGGCCTGCGAGGACGGGCACTACGTCTGCGCCCGCTGCTACGCGGTGCCGGCCGAGGACTACATCGCCGCGGTCTGCGCCGCGACCGCCGAACGGGACCCGCTCGCCCTGGCCCAACGGCTGATGCTGCACCCCGCGGTCAAGCTGCACGGCCCGGAGCACCACTTCCTCGTGCCGGCCGTGCTGCTCGCCTGCCACGCCAACGTCGCCGCCGAGCATGCCCGCTTCCTCGAACACGTCGGCGAGAAAC
>CAZMRP010000679.1:0-3334 GCA_964568275.1 uncultured Myxococcales bacterium | reverse complement strand
CGAGTCGAGCCGACGCCGCGGTGGTCCGTCCCCCGCGCGATGCGGGCAGCGTGCGACCGCCCGCGGACGCCGCCGTGCGGCGCGACACGGGCACGACCCGGCCGCCCGACGACGACTTCATCACCGACTATCCGGGCACGCCGCAGGACGCCGGCGCGCGACCGGCGCGCGACACGGGCACGACCCGGCCGCCCGACGACGACTTCATCACCGACTACCCGGGGCTGCGGCGCGACGCGGGTGCGTCCCGGCCGCCCTCCGACGACTTCGTCACGAACTACGGGAGCGGATCCACACCATGACCATGCATCGCCGTTGGTACGTCGTGCTGCTCGCGGCCGCGTTGCTGCTTCCCGGCCGCGCGGCAGCCCAGACGCCGGAGCAGGTCGCGGAGGCCGAGCGGCTGTTCGACGAGGGGCTGGGTGCCGTCCGTGAGAACGACTTCAACCGGGCGCTCGAGCTGTTCCGGCAATCCCGGCACCTCAATCCGGCGGTGCCGATCGTGACCTTCAACATCGCGCTGTGCCACCGCAAGCTCGACAACGCCCCGAGCACGGTCCAGGAACTGCTCCGGTTCCTGGAAGAGGGCGGCGCGGACCTGCCGCAGCGGGACCGGGCGCAGGAGCTGGTCGGCGAGCTGTCGCCGCGGGTCGGCGTGGTCCGGATCCGGGTGGCGGAGGCGGGGGCCAACGTGCTGATCGACGGCGAGGCGGTGGGGCCGTCGCCGCTCGACGAGACCGTCTACGTCGACCCCGGAACGCACCGGATCGAGGTGCGGTGGGCGGGCGTCGCGGAGCCGGAGGTCCGCGAGGGCGAGGTGCCGGCGGGGCTCGAACGGCCGGTCGAGCTGGCCTTCGTCAAGCCGGAGCTGCCGGTCGAGCCGCCGGAGGGACCCGCGGGACCGGAGACGCCGGCCGAGCTGCTGCCGAGCTGGCCCTTCTGGACGATGGTGGGCGCGACGGGCGCCTTCGCCGTCACCGCGGCGCTGACCTTGACCTTCGGCCAGCTGTCCTACGACGACTACGTGGCCGGCGGCCGCACCGACCAGGCGTTGGCCGACCAGGGCCAGGCGCTCGATCTGTCCGGCTGGGTCTTCCTGGGGCTGGCCGGTGCCGCGCTGGTGACCGGCACCGTGCTGTTCTTCTACACCGACTTCGGCGCCGACGAAGCGCCGGCCGACGCCGACGTGGAGCCGCCCGCCGTCGAGGCCGCCTTCTTCCCCGGCTCGCTCGTCCTGCGCTGGTAGAACCCCGCGTACGGGACCGGGCCCGGTCCCGCGTTGAACGGACACGCGTCCTGGCACACGTCGCAGCCGTGCAGGTACGGCCCGGGCGGCAGCTTCGCCGGTCGCGGAAGCCCCGCGGTGCTCCAGCGACTGAGGCAGCGGCCCGCGTCGAGCACGCCCGGCAGGGCCAACGCTCCGGTCGGACAGGCATCGATGCAGCGGCGGCAGTCGCCGCAGGCCGGTGCGAGCGGGCTCGCGGAGGGCAGCGGGCGGTCGAGCAGCAGCCCGCCGAGCACGAACGTCGAGCCGGCCGTGGGGTGGATCAGCAGCGTGTTGCGCCCCTGCCAACCCAGGCCGGCGCGCACGGCCAGCGCCTTCTCCAGCACCGGCAGGACGTCGCAGAACGGCCGGAGGGCCAGACCCGGCTCCGCCTCGCGCAGCCGGGCCGCCAGCCGGCGCAGCACGCCCCGAAACACGCGGTGGTAGTCCCGACCCCGCCGGTACGCCGCCGTCGCCCGCACGGCCGCAGGGGTGTCGGGCGTCGTGCGGCCGTAAGACAACCCGAGCAGCACGACGCCCCGCGCCCCGGCGCGCAACAGGTCGGACCGCGTCGGGTCGGCCCGCAGCGCGACCGTCGCGGCCAGGTAGGACAGACCGCCGTCCAACCCGCGCGCCAGCCACTCCGCCAGCCGCCGCCCCTCGGGCTCGAGCGGCGCGAGCGCCGTGGCGCCCCACAGCGGGATCCCTTCGGACGCAGCGAACGAGCGGACCACCTCGACCAGCATGGCCGGACTCCCGTCGCCGTCACGGTAGCGGCCCGCGCGGACCGTCGCAACGGATTTGCGGGCGGCGAGCGCCCGCGCGGCGCGGTCCGGCCGACGGGAGGGTCCGGAACATCCGTGCCGGACCGCCGAATTGCGAGGGACGGTCGTCCCGTGCAGCTTGCGTCGAAGTCGGCACGTGCCCTATGGTTGCGCGGGTGGGGGAACGGCCGATGCAGGAGCGAAGGGGTTTGCGGACATGAACGTCTGCCTGGTCTGCGGTCGACTGTACGACGACGAGGTCACCCACTGCACCTTGGATGCCGAGGAGTTGCTGCCGCACGAACCGTCGCTGGAGCCCGGTTCCACCGTCGCCGAGCGCTACCAGGTGGTCCGCGCCGTCGGGCTGGGGCAGACCGGGGAGATTTTCGAGGGACGCGAGGGCGACGGCGGCGAGCGCGTGGTGCTCAAGCTGCTGGCCGAGGACCTGACGCGGGACCGTCGGACGGCGGATTCGCTCCGCCGCCATCTGCTCAAGGCCAGGGACTTCCGGCACCCCGTGGCGGTGCCGATCCGCGCGGTCGAACAGCACGAGAACCGGCTGCTGCTCGTGCGCAACTGGGTCGAGGGCGAGCGGCTCCAGGACGTGCTGGCGCGCGACCCGGCGTGGCCGGTGAACCGGGCGGTGGAGTTCGTCGAGCAGATCTGCGCGATGCTCGCCGCCGCCCACAAGGTGGCGCTGCTGCACCTCCAGATCCGCCCGTCGAACCTGTTCCTGCTGCCTCCCGTGGACGGCGGCGACGAACGGGTGGCCGTGGTGGACTTCGGCATCGGGCCGCTGCGCCGGGTCGGCAACCGTGAGGTCTACGGCACGCTGCGGACGCTCGCGCCCGAGCAGATCGAGGGCAAGATCCCGACCTTCAAGTCGGACATCTACTCGACGGGCCTGCTCCTGCACCGGCTGATCGTGGGCTCCTCGGCGTTCTCGGGCACCGAGGAAGAGGTCGCGCGGAAGGTGGCGAACGACGCCCCGCCGCCGCTGATCGCCCCCTCGGGCGAGGAAATCCCCGCGGTGCTCGACAACCTCGTGCGCCAGATGGTCGAGAAGCGCGCCATCGCACGGCCGCCGTCGGTGGCCGTGGTGCTGGAGAAGCTCCAGGCGCTGCGCGGCTCGATCCCGCCCTCCTCCCCCTCCGCGATGCCCGGAGCGGAAGCCGCCCGGCCGACACGGCGGGAGCGGGCCACCGTGGTCATGCAGACCGTCGCCTCGCGCGGCGGCGCGGCCGCCCCGGCCCCGGCCCCGGCCCCGGCCGCCTACTGGGAGCCGGACACCGGCGTGCGCCGGGAT
>CAZMRP010000678.1:0-3339 GCA_964568275.1 uncultured Myxococcales bacterium | reverse complement strand
CGAGCGGCAGATCGCGGAGCTGGACGACGACTCGGCGCGCGACTTCCTCAAGGACCTGGGCCTGACCGAGGCCGCCTCGCAGCGTTTCATCGCCTCCGCCTACGCGCTGATGGACCTGATCAGCTTCTTCACCGTGGGCGACGACGAGGTGCGGGCGTGGACGATCCGGCGGGGCACCGAGGCGGTGGCGGCGGCGGGGAAGATCCACACCGACCTCGAGCACGGGTTCATCCGGGCCGAGGTGATCCGGCACGAGGACCTGCTGGCGCTGGGCTCGGAGGCGAAGTGCCGCGAGGCGGGCAAGCTGCGCCTGGAGGGCAAGGTCTACGTGGTCCAGGACGGCGACATCCTCCACGTCCGCCACAACAAGTAGGGGGTGAGAGAGGTCGAGGTCGAGGTCGAGCGCGAGCACGAGCGCGGGCTGGTGGAGCTTGCTCGCGCCGCCGCCGGTTGCTATCGTGGGCGTCGCGAACGGGGAGGTCGGACGATGAACGCACGCACGACGTCGATCCTGGTGGGACTCCTGGCGCTGCTCGGGGCGAGCGTCGCCGCGGCGCAGACGGGCACCGGCAGTACCGCGACCGGCGGCACCGCCGACGCCGCGGAGCCGGCCGAGCCGGAGACGCCGCCGGCGCCGGTGCTGGAGCCGGGGATCTCGGCGAACACGCCGGCGGCGTGGATCGCGATCCAGCGCGGCCATCGCGCCTTCATCGCGCGCGACTTCGACACCGCCCTGGCCGCCTACCGCGAGGCCGCGATGGCGACGCCGCCGCTGCCGATCGCCCACTACTTCATCGGCTCCGCCCAGCGCGCCAAGGGCCAGCTCGACGAGGCGCTCGAGTCGTTCCGCACGGTCTCCCGCCTCGCCGGCGAGTCCGACGCCGGCCTCAAGGCCAAGGCGCTGATGAACGTCGCCTGGACGCTCGAGCTGAAGCGGGACCTCGCCGGCGCGCGCGAGGCGTGGCTCGAGTACAAGACCTGGTGCACGACGCACGCGTCGATCGCCGGGTTCCCCCAGACCGCCGACGAGCGGGTCGCCGCGATCGACACGATCCGGCAGCTCGACGAGGCCTACGCGGCGGTCCGCCAGCGCATCGCCGAGCGCGAGCAGCAGGCGGCGCAGAACCCGCCCCCGGCCGAGTAGCGGCGACGCGCCGGACCCGACGACGGGCCCGCAACCCGCGCAGCACCGCCGCCGACGCCCGCAGCTCCACCGTCCGACCCGCCGTCCGCGCGAACGCGATCCGCACCCGCACCGGCGCCGTCCTGCGCCCGAGCCGCTCGTACCACTCCACCACCACCAGCGCCTCGCCCGGGTCGTCGATGAACTCCAGCAGCCCCGCGTCGTGCGCCTCCGCCTCGTCCGCCAACCGGTACAGATCGATGTGCACCAGCGGCGACCGCCCCCCCGCGTGCTGGTGGCACAACGCGAACGACGGGCTCGTGACGCGCCGCGCGTCGAGCCCCAGCCCTTCGGCGATCCCCTGCGTCAGCACCGTCTTGCCGGCGCCGAGCGGCCCGTCGAGCGCGACGAGCGTGCCGGGGACGACGGCCCGCGACAGCCGGCGACCCAGCGCACGCATCGCTTGAGGTCCACGCACGCGAAGGACTACCGTCCCGGTCCGCATGGGTCGCTGCGTCCCCGCCTTCGTCGTCGCCCTCGCCATCGCCTCGCTCCGCTGCGGCGACGGGACGACCCCGCCGCCGGGCGCGTCGCAGTCTGCCGCCCCGCGGCCCCCGCGTCCAGAGCCCGCCGCACCGCTCGAGCCCGAGGCGGGGCGCACGCTGTACCGGCTCCACGCGACCCTCGACCCCGCCGCGCACACCGTCGACGGCCACGGGCGCATCTCCTGGACCAACACGTCATCCTCGGTGGTTGAAGACATCTTTCTCTACCTCCACTTGAATGCCTTCCGCGACGAGGAGACGCTGTTCGCGCGCGGGGCGCGCCGCGGCCTGCGCGGCCTGACCTGGCGCGGCACCGGCGGAATCGAGCTGCGGTCGGTGCGGGTGGACGGCGCGCCGCCGGTCGAGCGGGAGGAGTCGGAGACCTGGGTGCGACTGCGGCCGGCGTCGCCGGTGGAGCCGGGGGCGGCGGTCGAGCTGGAGCTGGAGTTCGAGGCGCGGCTGCCGCCGGTGTTCGCGCGCACCGGCTGGCACGGGACGTTCCACCTCGCGGCACAGTGGTTCCCGAAGCTGCCGGTGCTGGCGGCCGACGGGACGTGGGAGCTGCGGGAGCGGCACGCGAACGCGGAGTTCCACGCCGACCACGCGGACTACGACGTGACGCTCGCGGCGCCGCCCGGCTGGACGCTCGGCGCGGTGGGGCGGGAGGTCGCGCCGGAGCCGACGTTGGGCGGGCCGGGGATGCCGGAGCAGCGGTTCGTGATCCGTCGCGCGGTCGACTTCGCCTGGACCGCCTGGGACCGTTTCTCGGAAAGCCGGGAGGAGCTGGACGGGGTGGCGGTGCGCTGGTTGTACCCGGCGGGCGCGACCCGCTCGCTGGAGCGTCAGCGGTTGGCGCTGGCGGCGGCGCTGCCGCGGCTGCGCGCGTGGCTCGGCGACCCGCCCTACCCGTTCCTGACGGTGGTGCTGCCGCCGGCCGGGGCCGAGGGGTCGGGCGGGATGGAGTACCCGTCGCTGATCACGACGACGTCGTCGTCGGAGTTCCCGGGTTACCGCGACGAGCAGGAGGTGGTGGTCCACGAGCTGGCGCACCAGTGGTTCTACGCGGCGGTGGCCACCGACGAGGCGCGCGAGCCGTGGCTCGACGAAGCGCTGACGACCTGGATCACCGGCGCGGCGTTGGATGCGATCTTCGGCGCCGACCGCTCGATCGTCTCGGCCGGGCCGGTGGGCATCGGCTACTTCGCCTCGCGCCGGGCCTGCTGGCGGCTGGTCGACCCGCGGCTGCCGGTGGTGCTGACGGCGGACGAGTACCCGTCGTTCGACCGCTACGCCGCCGCGGTCTACTGCCGCGGGGCGCTGGTGCTGGAGGCGCTGGCGGCGGCCGTCGGGCGGGACCGGCTGTTGCGCGGGCTGGCGCGCTACGTGGACCTTCACCGCTTCGGCCGCGCGACCGCCGACGACCTGTACGCGGCGCTGGAGACGGAGTGCGGCGACGCGGTGGACCGGGTGCTGCGGGTCGCGCTGCGCGCGCGTCGCGGCTTCGACCTGCGACTCGAGGAGGTCGACGTGCGGCGGGTGGCCGACGACGCCGAGCTGCTGGCGCCGCGGACCGGGCCCGGGGAGCGCTGGGTGACGAGCTTCGTCGTCGCGCGGCACGGCGCCCGGGTGGAGCTGCCGGGGCGGGTAGACCTGGTCCTGGCGGGGGACGGC
>CAZMRP010000677.1:0-3341 GCA_964568275.1 uncultured Myxococcales bacterium | reverse complement strand
TCGCGCAGTTCGGACCCGTGACGCTCACCAGCCGCGACTACGGTACCGGCGACCTGTGGCGAGCCGCCGACATCGAGGTCCTCGACGTCACCGGGGAGTGCGCCGTCACGCCGCTCGGTACTCCCGATACGCCCGACGTGCAGGGCGACTTCAGCCGGGACTACCTCTGATCGCGCACGCCCTTCAGCTCCCGCCCGGCTCCGTCGGCGGCCACGACCGTTCTGGGGACACCACGGCCGGCGTTGACGGGTGTGTGCCACAGTGCGCCGTCCGCGCGTCGGCGAGGGGCCGGACCGCCAAGGGCGGGCTCGGCCGAATGCACTGAGATCATGCGGCTCCGGCGCACCACGGAACGGGTTGCCCCGGGGGGCCGCGCGTGGCAGGATTCTGGCAGAGTTCCGGACGGCCATGGGTCGATTGTGGTTCATCGCGTGCGCTCTCCTGCTGGCCTTGCCGGCAGGACACGGGTGCCTGCTGTCGCCCCAGCCCGACCCTCCGGGCCTCGAGGACACCGTCGACGGCGGCAGCGACCGCGACGACGGGACCGGCGAGGCGGCGGACGCGAGCCCGGACGTCGTGGGCGCCGACGCCGACGCCGACGCCGCGGCGGACACCCCGGCGGAGGCCGAGGACGACGGCGAGATCTTCTGGAACTACGACGAGAACTGCCCGACCGACCCGTCCGACGGGCCGACCGGCGAGTCGTGCGACGACGACATCGACTGCGCGCCGGGGTTCTCCTGCGTGCCGGAGTACACCGCGGACGACGCCGAGGGGACGGCGTGGACCGACGTGCCGGACGGCTACTGCGTGCCGACACCCGACCCCTCGGCGGGCGAGTGCGAGCCGGGGCGCGACGACACCTGCCCGGTCGGCGGCCGCTGCGTGCGCAGCTCCTCCTTCGGCGCGCTCGGGACCACCCGCTGCCTCGACGCCTGCTCGATCAGCTCCACCGAGGGCGCACTGTACGGCGCGAACTGCGACTGCCGCCCCGGCTACCGCTGCGACCGGAGCACCGAGGTCTGCGTGCCGGGGTGCACGGCGGACCACGAGTGCTGTGCGACCTGGCAGGACGCCAACGCGAACGGCGTGCGCGAGCTGGTCGAGCTGACGACGCTGGCGGACTGCACGGCGACCTGCGACCCGCACACCTTCGAGTGCGTGTACCCGGGCGACCCGGAGGCGCGCGTGGGCGACGCCTGCCTGCACGGCTCGGAGTGCCCGGCCGAGACCCGCTGCTGGCGCTCGGCGGAGGCCGAGCGCGACGGGCTGGCCGGGGTCTGCCTGTTCGAGCGCTGCGACCTGCCGGGGCGGGAATGCCCGGCCGGTTCGGTCTGCGTGCTCAAGGACCCCGGCACCGGGTTCGCCTCGTTCTGCGCCCGCCCGTGCTCCACGCCCGCCGCGCCCGGCTCGCCGTTCGACGCGTGCGGCGCGGCCACCGCCTGCGTGACGGCGGAGACCACGGCGGAGGAGCCGCTGGACGGGATCTGCCTGCCGCGAATCTGATAGGATGCGGCGACCGGCGCCGCCCCGAAGGACCGCGGCGCACGGCCCACGGACCGCATGGACCTGCTCGGCACCTTCGTGATCGCCGTCGGACTGGCGCTCGACGCCTTCGCCGTCGCCGTCTGCAGCGGCCTGGCGACGCCGCGGGTCCGGCCCGGCCAGGCGGCGACGATGGCGGCGTTCTTCGGCGGGTTCCAGCTCGCGATGCCGCTGGTGGGCTGGCTGGCCGGGCTCGGGCTGCGCGACCTGATCCAGGCCTGGGACCACTGGCTGGCCTTCGCGCTGCTGCTGGGGGTCGGCGGCAAGATGGTGTTCGACGGCTGTCGCGCGGACTCCTGCGAGGCGCGCCCCGACCCGTTCCGGCTGGCGACGCTGCTGGTGCTGGCGCTGGCGACGAGCATCGACGCCCTGGCGGTCGGGCTGACCTTCTCGCTCCTCGCCGCCGCGATCGTCGTCCCGGTGCTGGTGATCGGCGCGGTGACCTTCGGCCTGACCTTCGCCGGGGTCTACGCCGGCCGGCGGTTCGGCGACGCCCTGGGCGGCAAGGTCGAGGTGGTCGGCGGGCTGCTGCTGGTGGCGATCGGCGTCAAGATCGTCGTCGAACACCTGACGGCGTAGCCGCCTTCCTCCTGCCCGTAGGGGAGCCACGCAGCGCCCTGAGCGTTCGGCGAAGCCGAACGGCCGAAGGGCGCGAGTGCTCCCCCGCGCGAGCCCAGGCGCCCTGCGCCGGGCAGGGCTCACCGCCTGAGCATCCGGACCATCAGGATCGCGTCCTCGCCGTTGTCCTGGTAGTAGCGCGGGCGCACGCCGACGGGGCGGAAGTCGAGCGTCTGGTACAGGTGCTGGGCGCCGAGGTTCGACGGGCGGACCTCGAGCACCACGTGCGACAGGCGGCGGTGCTCGCCGAAGGCGAGGATCGACCGCAGCAGCAGCCGCCCGTGGCCGCGACGCCGCTCGTCCGGCGCCACGGCGACGTTCAGCACGTGGACCTCGTCGTAGGCCACCCAGAACACCGTGAAGGCCACGACGCGCCGCGGCTCGCCCACCTCGGCGACCCAGACGTTGGACCACTCGTTCTTCAACTCGTCCGCGAACATCTTCTCGGTCCACGGCGTGGCGAACGAGGCGCGTTCGATCTCGAGGATCGCGGGGATGTCCTCGGGGGCGGCGAGGCGCAGGACGGGCTGAGGCGGGGCGTCGAAGGCGGCGGCCATGGCGACCTAGCGGGGGGCCCGGGGCGCGGCATCCTCCCCGCCCCGGCCGGAGTCGACGCGCAGGTAGCGGGCCACCTCGGTGGCGACCAGCTCGTCCTCGTTGATCGACGCGGCCCAGACGCCGGGCCGGCTGCCGTCGGCCGAGAGCTGGGTCACCTCGAACGGCGCCACGGGGACGTCGGCGGGCAGGTCGATGCCCCACGCCTCGAGGCCGGCGCAGACGCCGGCGCGGAAGCGGTGCGAGCCGACGGCGCGGGCGCCGACGAACACCAGCGCGTCGAGGCCGCCGAGCACGGTGGCGGCGGCGCCGACGGCGGCCGCGAGCTCGCGGGCGAAGGTGGCGAAGCGGGCGCGCGACGGCTCCACGCCGCGGAACGCCTCCAGCGCCACCCGCTCGAAGTCGTCCGTCTCCTCCACGCCCAGGCCGCCGCTGTTGCGCAGGATCGTCAGCAGCCGGTCGGGCGGCAGCGCGGTGTGGCGCAGCAGCGTGTCCAGCGCGCCGACGGGCAGCGTGCCGATGCCGCGCTCGCCGGGCAGCCCGTCGCCGGGCGAGATGCCGAAGGTGGTCCAGATCGGGGTGTTGCCGAGCACGGCGGTGACGCCCGCGTGCCGGTCGCAGTA
>CAZMRP010000676.1:0-3342 GCA_964568275.1 uncultured Myxococcales bacterium | reverse complement strand
TGCTGTCGCGCCGCGCGTTCGTCGCCGCCATGGTCGTCGTCGGCCTGCTGTTCGTGGCGGCGCTGGCCGTCCTGGTGGTGCTGCTGACGCGCGGCGGCTAGAACACGCCGTTGGAGATGCGCAGCGAGTAGTCGTTGCAGTTGGCGGCGCCGTCGGGGCGGTAGACGCGCACGTAGTACACCGCGGTGTTGTCGGTGCAGCGGTTGTAGCCGGCCACGTTGCTCGTGCGGCACTGGCACTCGCCCAGCGGCGAGGTGCCGGTGCGGTCCGAGAAGTCGGTGTACCAGGAGTAGCGGTCGGAGATGTTGGTGGCGCACGCCGGCTCGACCGTGCCGCAGGTGCCGCGGTTGACGTCGATCCGGAACACGCCGCCCGGGTTGCCGCCGGTGGTGAAGCGGATGTCGAGGTTGAAGGCGTCGCAGGTCGTGTCGGCCAGGTCGACGGCCCGGATGCGGTACCAGTCCTCGTCGCCGGCGGGGGCGATCTTGCCGGTGATGGTGCGGTCCGCGCCGCTGTCGGCGAAGTCCCCGAGGTCGATGGCGGCGTCGCAGGAGTCGCCGCCGGTGGCCTCGGAGGCCTCCACCGCGCATTCGCAGCCGTTGCCGACCGACCCGTCGGCGTCGGCGTACCCCGGCTCGCAGGAGGTCATCCGGCAGACGCCGTCGACGCACCCGGAGGTTCCGCTGGGCGGTGCCGGGCACAGGGTGGCGGGGGCCGGAGGATCGTTGTCCGTGGTGCCGTCGCAGTCGTCATCGATGGCGTTGCAGGTCTCCGCGACCGGCGTTCCCTCGCGGCAGCGATCGATGCCGAGCACGCACATCGACGTGCGGACGCAGGCGCCCACCCCGCAGGTGTAGGAGACGTAGTCCTCGTCGGCCACGCCGTCGCAGTCCTGGTCCAGCCCGTCGCAGATGCTGTCGTCCGCCGCCGGTGTCCCACAGGCGGCCACGCCCTCGGTGCAGGTCGCCGTGTCCGCGCAGACACCGACGCAGCCGGTGCCGACCCAGTCCTCGTCGACCGTGCCGTCGCAGTCGTCGTCGATGTTGTCGCAGGTCGTGTCCGCCGTGGCGTACGGCGTGCGCGGCTCGCAGACCGTCGTGCCGCGGTGGCAGATCGAGTTCCGCTCGCAGGGACCCGACCCGCAGCGGTAGGGCAGGTAGTCCTCGTCGGTGTAGCCGTCGCAGTCGTCGTCCCGGCCGTCGCAGATCACCTCGTTCGGCTCGTCGGCCGGCACGCAGGTCGCCTCGCAGCCGTCCGCGGCGATCAGGTTGCGGTTCTCCCAGCCCGGCTCGCAGCGGATGTCGCAGGCGCCCAGCACGCAGATCGGCACGGCGTTCGCCCGGTCGGGGCAGATCGTGTCGCAGTCGCCGCAATTCAGCGGGTCGAAGTCGACGTCGAAGTCCTCGTCCGTCAGCCCGTCGCAGTCGTCGTCCAGCTCGTTGCAGAACTCCGGCACGCACGTCGCGCAGTCGGTGTCGTCCCCGTCGGTGCGGGTGTCGCAGTCGTTGTCGAAACCGTCGCTGCACGAGCCGTCCTCGGTGGACTCGGCCGGTCGCGAGACGGAACACTCGTACTCGCACCCGTCGACCGGCGACCCGTTGGCATCGACCCAGCCCGGTTCGCACGCCAGGATGGTGCACACCCCGCCCGCGCACTCGCCCGTGCCGTGGGCCGGACGGCACGGCGCCCCGCAGGCGCCGCAGTTGTCCGGGTCGGTCTGGAGGTCGAAATCCTCGTCGACGGCGGTGTCGCAGTCGTTGTCCACGCCGTCGCAGATCTCGGGCGCCGGGACGCAGACGGTCTCCTCCCCCCCGTCGTCCACCTCGCCGGCTTCGCCGTCGAGGTCGCCGTCCCCGGTCCCGCCGTCGTCGCGGGGCGTGTTGTCGAGAGGCTGGATCGCCTCGGCTCCGCAACCGGACAGCGCCAGCGCCGCCGACGCGAGCAACCGAAACAACCAGGGTGCGGGGGTCTTGCGCATGGTTCCCTCGCTTTCGTCCGTGGGAAGTATACGGGAGGCGCGGGCAGGGGACAAGGCGACGGCGGGATCGGGATCCCGCGACCGGGCGGTAGCGTCGTGGACGGGCCGGCCCGCATCCGCTAGCCTTGCTGCGGCGGCCGGGAGGGCGGTCGCGCGACGGGGTGCAGCGATGCGCGACGAACGGAAGGACGTGAACCGCGTCGACCGGGGCGGCCGCGGACCGGCCGTGCGGCCCGGGGCCGTGGCCCTGGGCCTGTTGTGGCCGGCGATCGTCGGCGCCGCCTGCGGGCCCGCCGGCAACGGCAGCGACGCGGTCGGCGACGGGCCGGCCGACGTCGAGGTCGGCGACGTCCCGTCCGAGGACGTCCGCGACGACTCCGCGGAGGACCGCGAGCCGTGGGATGTGCCCGACGACGCCCGGCTGTGCTGGACGGCGATGGAGTGCAACGACGGGAACATCTGCAACGGCGCCGAAACCTGCGACACCGACCGGCACATCTGCCTGCCCGGCACGCCGCTCGAGCCGGGCGCCAACTGCACGGTGCCGTCGCCCGGCCGCTGCCGCGACGGCTACTGCATCCCATACGCCTGCGGCGACGGCTGGTTCGACGACTGGCGCGGCGAGGAGTGCGACGACGACAACACCGTCGCGGGCGACGGCTGCGAGCCCGACTGCACCACGACCTGCCACGTCGGGGACGCCTGCCACGAGGAACCCGACGACCCCTGCACCCTCGACACCTGCGAGGCGCTCGACCCGCCGGCGCTCGGCCGGCGGTGCGTCCACGCGCCGCCGCCCACGACCGAGGTCTGCGACTACCGGGACACCGACTGCGACGGGGAGGTGGACGAGGGGATGGAGCGGCCGGCGTCGACACCGCTGCGGTTCACCGATACCGCCGGCGCCTCGCTCGACCCGTCCCTCGCCTGGAACACGTCCAACTTCCTGCTCGCCTGGGTCGAGGACCTCGGGGCGGGGGGCGCGTTGTGGGTCCGGCGGCTGACCGCCGACGGGGCGCCGATGGGCGCGGAACGCAGGGTCGACCTGGCCGGCCGCGCCCGCCGTCCGGTCCTGCTCTGGACGCCGATGGCCTGGGCCGTGGCCTGGACCGACGAACGGCGCGGCAGCGACGCGGCCGACGTCCGCCTCGCGCTGCTCGACACCGCCGCGGTGCGCATCGGCGGTGAGCAACTGCTGACCACCTCCGCCGCGCAGGCGGTGGGCGGCCCGGCGGCGGTCTGGGACGGCCTGGGTCTGGCGGTGGTCTGGGCCGACGAGCGGTCGGGGGCCGGCGACAGCGAGCTGTGGTTCCGGCGCACCGCCGCCGACGGCACGCCCGATGCGGCCGGCGAGCGGCGCATCA
>CAZMRP010000675.1:0-3343 GCA_964568275.1 uncultured Myxococcales bacterium | reverse complement strand
ACGACGAGCGCGAGCCACCAACGTCGTCCACCTTCGACCACGATTCGAAGCCTGTCCCGCCCTGCCTGCCACGTCAAGTGGCGCGCCCATCGCTGGTCGTCGTTCGCCAGAACAAGATCCGGGTAGGCGTCCCGTCAGTGTAGACGCTCGCCCGGAAGTGCCGGAATCGAATCGCGCCTGGCGCGGCCGCTGGCGAGGCTGTGAGTCACCCAGGCCGACGGAATCCCAGGTCCTTCCTCGTCGGTGGCCCGGCGCCCCGCACGGTCGGCGACCCGCGCCATGCCGCGAGCGTCTACATCCGAAGGGCGGCAAGCGAGTGCCATGCCCGGATTCGGGCTCAGCCGGGCCGCGAAATCACGAGGGACGCACGCCGCTCCGCCGGTGGACCGTCGGCGGACGCTACTGGGGTAGCTGCTCGGCGGGGGTGGTCGGCGGCTGCTCCGGCGCGTCGATCGGCTCGAGCGCCTCGGCCTGGTCGGGGGTCCAGAGCTGGCCGCCGCGGTACTCCATCGAGGCCGGGACGTCGCCGAGGAACGACTCGGGCTCCGCCAGCACCAGCGCCTCCCGCAGCACCTCGTCCATGTGCTCGACCAGCACCAGCCGCAGCGCCTGCAGCACGCGCCGCGGCACGTCCTTGAGGTCCTTGCGGCTCTCCTTGGGCATGATCACGGTGGTGATGTTGCCGCGGTGGGCGGCGAGCAGCTTCTCGCGCAGGCCGCCGATGGCGAGCACCCGGCCGCGGAGCGTGACTCCAAGGCCAGTTGCAGGGTCGAGACCGACATTGGCCGGTGCGACTCGACCTCCTCGAAGTGGGCCGAGTACCTCGGCAAGATCCGCCGCCACTACCCCGACGCCTGCGAAGGGTACGTCCCCGACGAGAGCGGCCTGCCGAAGCTGATCCGCGACCTGTGGCCGGAGTGCGAACGGGTCCGTGAATCGGACTAGGGAACGGATACGAGGCGACCAGCCCGACGGGCGAAGGCGTCCAGCCTGTTGGCCGACGCCGGACCGAGGTGACGGAGCACGATGTTCCGAGCCTTGCAGTAGTCCAGGTCCTTCGCGGCCTCTAGGATGTGTCCGAGCACGAGATCATCACGGTCCCTCGCCGGTACGATCTTCATCGCCACGACGTACTCCAGCGGCATCAACAACACCTCGGTACAGCCGAGATACACTCGAACGTCCGTCTGTTCCGCCGCGTCCAGGGCTTCGCGGAATAGTGGCGCCAGTTCCGTTCGGCGGTCGATGAAGTCCACGTTGATCCCACCAAGCAACTCCACCTTCACGCCTCCGAACTCAATCTGGCCCGGCGTCACCTGCATGCTCCGGAGGGCGGATTCGATCCAGACCGTATCTTCCTGTCGAATCGCGAAGTCCAGGTCCTTGGTCATCAGTTGTCGGTCCCGAGGTAGCGAGAACCAGCTAGCCACGGTCCCGATAACGGCGATCCTGGTTATTGGCAGGTTGGCCTTCTGCAACACGGACGCCGCGAACTTCGCACTCTGCTCGGCATCGAACGCGATGGGTTCGTACGAACGTCGACCGCTCATTGTGTTCTTCCCACCCTTCCTCTTTGAGGATCTTCACGTCCTCACCGGTGCATGTGCCCCGTCCGTCCTTCACGAACTTCCGGTACCAGCGCCGCCACCGGGCGCGGTAGTTCCGATCCTTCGTCTCCGGCACTTCCTGGTGACAGCAGCAGCAGATCGATTACAACTCCCCGAGCCACATCTCCGTGTGCTCGTGCTTCCGGAAGATCGCGAACGGAGTGGATGGCCGGTACGATTGCCAACCGGCATCGAGCGTAGGGAATCCGACGGCCGTTTGCTTCCCGCCGAGCCATCCGCCCATCGGGCCTCCACGGTCGAAACGGTAGCATCCGGGGCGGCTCGGGACAACGGCGCGAGCGGCGCCCTGAAAACGTGTAGACGCTCGCCCGGAAGTGCGGGAATCGAATCGCGCCTGGCGCGGCCGCTGGCGAGGCTGTGAGTCACCCAGGCCGACGGAATCCCAGGTCCTTCCTCGTCGGTGGCCCCGCGCCCCGCACGGTCGGCGACCCGCGCCATGCCGCGAGCGTCTACAGGGTAGCTGTGCAGGACGTCAGGCAGCCTGCTACTCCACCTCGGATGACCCGCACGACTCGGACCCGGTTTCGTCGTCGAACCACGCGCAGATCCGGTAGTCCCACTGGAACGCCCCTACGGGCAGGACTCCGCTCGGCCTCGTGCCAGCCAAGCAGCCGAACGCGTGCCGAACGCAGGGGTTCGCGGCAGCATCCGGCGTTGATGCGCAGGCGCGAACGACCCCGGCCGGACCCACGCAGACGCGGAGACCTACCACGTCACCGACGCGGAGAATGGCATCGTTCTGCGCAGCCCGCTCGGCCAAGCAGGTGTCGAGGTCGAACGCTTCGTCGAAGGCGCGCATGACCCCGTCGAAGCCCCCCGCCTCCACGTTGATACGTCCGCTACTCCTCTTAACCTGAATCTCGGCGCCGCAGGGGACAGGTTCCTCCGAATTGCAGATCGTCCGCCCGCAAAGATCGATTCCGCTTCCGGTTCGATCGCCGAGCAGCAGCGCCGGACGCCCGCCAACTCGCCCGGTCTCCGCAGTCGCTTCCACCTCCGGGCAGAACTCGCCGAGCCAGTCCATGAAGTCGCTGCTGCCCAGCGAGAGGCTGTCCCCGCAGATCGGAATCTCGTCCTCTAACGGCTCGCAGCGGATCGTGAGAGGCGCGGCGCCGACCGCTGGCTCCGACGGCCGTGCGGCTTCGGCAGAAGGTCCCACGATGGTCGAGTCGTCCGCGTCGGTCACGGGACCTTGCAGCGGATCCCGCTCGCCAGAAGCAGGTACGGCTGGAACGGGTCCGGAACATGCTGCGAGATGGCCGGTACAGAGGACCCCGCTCAGCGCTGCCACGGTGAAAATCGCCTTGGTCGTCATCGTCCGTCGTCCCCGATGCCGATGGTACTCGATCTTGCCCTCCCTCGGCACGACGCGATCCGGACGCTGGACGTAGAACCGGAGTGTAGGAAATCCGACGCCCGTTTGGTTTCCGTCGAGCCATCCGCCCATCCGGCGTCCACGGTCGAAACGGTAGCATCCGGGGCGATTCGGGGTAACGGCGCCACCGCGCGATCGGGCTGACGATCAGTCCTGCGCGCCCGGCCCTTCGACTTTGTGGGTTCCGGAAATTCTGGCCGACGTTTTCCGGATATTCTGGCCGGTTGTAGCTCGGGGTCTTCGAAGGGGTCAATCTCCAAGTGACGGGTCCGCTGGGACGGGCCGTCCAGGGTGATGAGGCGTCCGCGTTCGAGGGCGCGGTCGACGATGGCCCTGGCCA
>CAZMRP010000674.1:0-3366 GCA_964568275.1 uncultured Myxococcales bacterium | reverse complement strand
GACGGCGCGGACCTCGCGCGGCGCATCGACGAGTTGCTGGGCGCCGACCTCGGCCTGCTCTCCCGCCGGGCGCGACGGATCGCCGTACACGAGTACACCTGGGACCGCGCCTTCACGCGCCAGACCGCGGCCTACGCGACGCTGTGCGGCGTGTCGCAACCGGCGGCCGGGGATTCGAACGGCAGCAGCGGCGCGTCGAGAGGCCGCCGGTCGGCGTAGGCCCGCCGCCCGTCACGGCTCCGCCTCAGCACGCTCGACAACATCGCCACGCCCTGCTCGGTGAAGGCGTAGGGCAGGTACTTGCGGTGCCGCCCGCCTCGGGTGTCGGAGGCCCGGCCATCCCCCCAGCTCGGTGCCCGCGATGATCTCGTCCATCCTGGCTCCGTTCCGCGTCCACGATCCGAAGCCTGTCTCGGTCCTCCCGCTTCGTCACGTCGTGCGTCCTCCCCAAACCTGCGTCCCGCCCCTTGCCCCGTCGTGGAAACCACAATCTGCCACGTTGCGTCGGCAGGCTGATGGGCAGCACGGGGGACATCGATGGACTTCCGGAGCGGCCAGGGCCTCCACGTAGACCGCGCTTCCATTTCGTTGTCGCATTTTCGGTCCCAAGTCATGCCTGTGATTTCGAGTCGTTAGACCACCGTCCACAGTGGCGTCAACAGCAAGTTGCAGTCAACTTCGTCCTGACCGCCCCGTCCTCGGCTTCGGCCGGGGGCGGGGCGGCCGCTCACCGCCTCTTCTTCTTTGCCTTCGTTCCGACGGCGAACGAGTCGACGGCCTGAGGCTCGAGCCTCTTCCACGGCTCGCCGGGGAGCTTCGCGAGCAGATCCTCCTGGACGTACAGCGCCGCCGCGTCGAGATCCCACTCGACTCCCGTTGCCAGCAGCGGCTCCAGGTCCGCCGCGAACACGGGCTCGGCGACCTTGTCATGCAGGTTGGCCTCGAACTCGGCCCGCGAAACCGCATGGCCTCCGTGTTCCATGTAGCGTGCGAAGCAGTCCACGACGCGGGCCGGGTCCGCCGTTCCCGCACGGCCGGCATGCCACAGGTCGAACAGGTCGCGGCCCTTGCGTCGCTGGTAGAGCGCGCGCAGCTTCGTGCCGAGCAGCTCGTCGATCTCGTACGTCGCAACCTCGGCCGCGCCGGTGAACCACGGGCCGGCAACGGAGAACGGTCGCCGGACCAGGCCGAAGACGGAGAAGTGCTCGCGCGTGTTGATCTCGATCTTCAGGCGCATCGCGGTCACCGGCTGCGCCTCGGAGGAGAAGCGGTAGTAGAGCGTCGCGACGCCCGGGCCCCGCTTCCACTGGGGCCGGCCCATCCAGGAATCCAGCCGCCGACGAATTCCGTCCAGGACGGGTCCGATCGGACCGGCCGCGACCTGGACCAGATCGATGTCCTCCGAGTACCGCGTCGGAGACTCCAGAACGAGCTTGTGCAATGCCGTGCCGCCGCGAAAGGCCACGAGCCGGGAGAGTTCCGCGTCCTGGAACAGTTCGACGACCGCCCTGGCGATGACGAGGTCCTGTTCGACCTGCGTATCCAGGATCCACGGTGCCTTGGTCCGCCAAGCGGTCAGTGCCGCCCACGGGATCACGTCTCGGCCTCCACCCGCTCGTTGACCACGACCTGCCATCGCGAATCGAACGCCGCGCCCGACGCTGGTCGTCCGGGCCGAAGAAGCACGGGCCGTGGTCGTCGGCGGGCCACCCACGTTGCGAGGCGGTCCGCCAGAGAGCGGGCTCCGACCCGGTCGAGCAGGTGGCCCAACCGCTGCACGCGGGCCCGTTCGCCGTCGACCTCGGCGGCCGAGACCAACCGTCGAGGATCCATCCGCTCGGCCAACTCCGCCAGGACGGTGGCGATGTTCGCGAGTCCACCGGCAGCGTGGCCGTACCGCAGCAGGTCGAGCGCCGTCGTTTCCGGCGTGGCGACGCGCATCGTGCCGGTGTCCGTCTTCATGTCGGCGACCGTGCTCGCGTCGAGCCGTGACTTGATGAGGAATCGAATTCGTGCCCGGCCTGCGCGCAGGGATCGTTCGGGTCGGTCCGTCACGATCTGGAACTCCTGCGGTTGCTGGTGAGCGGCGCCGTGGATCGCTGCGGCGGACAGGACGCCGACGTAGTACGGCCGCCCGATGTGGCGCATGAGCGAGTCGATGAACCACGTCGGGGGCGGTGCCCCGGCGACCCGGTACTCCAGCGGCACGATGACGTAGAACCCTCGTCGTGGCACGCAGAGTCTCCCGCGAGCCTTGAGTCGCGCGACGGCCCTCTTGAGTGCCGGCCCGGTGAGACCGAGCGTGGTGCCGACCTGCCGGCGATCGAACACGTACGAGCCCGAGGCCTGCAGGGTGTCGACAAACCCGGCCAGCGTCCGCCGCGGCCTGCCGCGGGGCCGATCCCGCTGCCTGCCACCGTTCATCGGCTTCGGTGCCAACTTCCGCATGCCTTGCAGAAGGTACAGTTTCCCCGCTACCTTTCGCAAGTCCCCTGTAGGCGGCCGGCGATCCTTCGGCCGGGAACTCTGCGCGGAATCGCCGTTTTTCCGACCGCTCAACCACAGGCGAACACTACGACAAGACTTAGGTTTCGGCAACGCAGAGGCCGCTTGCCGACGTTCTGCTCCGTGACCGGGCCGGGGGACGATACGATCCCTGCCGGAGGCCGCCCCCGATGTCCATCCTCGACCGCCACGAGCCCAGGATCCCGCTCCCAAAGGCGTGGCCCCGGCTCGCCAGGTCCGCCATCCTCCACGCCGCCGCCCTCGCCCACCTGGTCGTCACCCACGTCCGCGGCTGGTGCTGCAACAGCCCGGAGGAACCGGCCACACTACCCGCCGACCGAGCGCCTCGCGGTGCTCGCCCTCAAGGCCGCTCGCGGCTGGACCACGACGCAGGCTGCCGAGCGTTTCGTTGTCGTGCCGGCCACCATCGCGAGCCGGCTCGAACGCGTCGATGAGGACGGACCCGACGCCCTGGTCCAGACGTCGGCAACAACGACTCCAAGTCGCACGTCCGCCACGCCAACTGGCCGCGATCCGCCGTCACCACCCGCGGTGCCCCGGTCCGCTCCGGCTGCAATCCGCCCTGCTCCGGCGCACCAACCCCACGGCCCTTCACCGTCCCGGCGTCGAACAGGTCCGCGTTGTCGCTCATGCCCTACAAAGGGGAGAGAATCATGCCACACGGTTTGCCTGCGAGAGTCACCCGCCGGGAGCACTCGCGCCGGGACGCCCGCTGCGCTGGCGTCCGGCGCTACGTGGCTCCCCTACCGGCAGCAACGAGGCGGCGCGTCGGATTTCTTCACAGCCTCATAGCGCGGGCTGACGCCCGCAACCCAATCGTAGAAACGGCGTCGTTCCTCG
>CAZMRP010000673.1:0-3376 GCA_964568275.1 uncultured Myxococcales bacterium | reverse complement strand
CGTCGAGATGCCGGTGATTGAGCGTGCGGATCTCGACCGTCGCCCGGACGCCGCCGTCCTCCGCGCTGCCGCTGCCGTAGCCGGTCATGCTCCTCAACGGCGGTGCTCCCTGTACCAGCGGGCGGACCCCGCCAGCGCCTCGCCCAGCGGTGTGGTGGGGGCGAATCCGAGCCGTTGTCGGGCGAGCGACACGTCGGCCACGGAGCGGCGGATGTCTCCCGGGCGGGGCGGCGAGAACCGCGTTTCCGCCGTGCGTCCGACCCCCGGGGCCAGCCAGTCGAGCAGCCGGAGCAGGTCGGTCTCCTCCCCGCGGCCGACGTTGAACGTCTCGCCCGCCCCGACGCCCGACGCCGTCGCCGCACGCAGGCAGGCATCCACCACGTCCTCCACCGGGCAGAAGTCGCGGGTCTGACGACCGTCGCCGAAGATCTCGGGCGCCCGGCCGTCGAGCAGGGCGTCGAGGAACCGCGGGATCGCCGCGGCGTAGGGCGAGCGGGGGTCCTGGCGCGGGCCGAAGACGTTGAAGAACCGCAGCGCCACCCCGGGCAGCCCGTGTTCCCGGGCGAAGAACCGCAGGTAGTGCTCGCCGGCCAGCTTGGTCACGCCGTAGGGCGAGATCGGCTCCGGCCGCATCGTCTCGCGCTTGGGCAGCGCCGGGTCGTCCCCGTACACCGCGGCCGAGGAGGCGAACACCACCCGCTCGACGCCGGCGGCGCGGGCCGCCTCGAGCACGCGCAGCGTGCCCACGGCGTTGATCCGCTCGGCCTCCACGGGCTCGCGCACCGTGCGCTCGACCGCCACCATCGCCGCCAGATGGAAGACGCGGCGCACGCCGCGCAGCGCACCGGCCAGCGCCGCCGCGTCGGTCACGCAACCGACCTGCAGCTCGACCGCGTCGCCGAGCGGCCCGAGGTTCTCGCGCCGGCCCGTCGACAGGTCGTCGAGCACGCGGACGGCGCCGCGCTCCTGGACGATCCGCGTCGCCAGGTTCGACCCGATGAAACCCGCTCCGCCGGTGACAAGGTCCTCGATCATCGCCTGCCGCGTGCTATGCTCCCTGCGAAGTCGCGGGCCCGACGCGCTACGCTACTTCTTGAACAGCGCGTCGAGCTTGCTCTTGACGGCGTTCCGGTCGAGTTTCGCGTGCTCGCCGGACTTGAACGTGAAGAATGTGCAGTAATTGGTCCGCTCACGGTCCGGCACGTACTCGGAGATGTTCTCCCGACACTGGTTGTGCGCGCTCGGGTCCCAGTACTCGCAGTTCTTGCAGCAGTGGAGGTCGGCCGCGCAGTGCGGACAGACGTCCGTCCGCTGCATCTTCACCTCGAACTCCAACTTCCCGCCGCACTTGTGACAGTGGTGGATCTTCTCTTCGGTCTTCGGCACCCACATCGCTCGCCTCCGCCCTCGCGGGCCGCGTCCCCCGGTCGAGCACGCTAGCAAATCGCCTCGCATTTGCAACCGTTCTCCTCGCCGCCACGCTCGGCTGCGACGTCGGCAACGGCGTCCCCTTCCCGCCGGCCTCCGTCGTCCTCGACCCTCCCACGGGGCGGCAGGGGACCGACCAGGTGGTGATCGTCCGCGGCTCCGGCACGGCCTTCACCTCGGGCGGATGTACGGCCCACTTCGCGGGAGCCGAGGCCGAGGTGGCGCTGGTGCAGGTCGAGACCGACGACCGGATCCGGCTGCTGCTGTCGATCCCGCAGGACGCGCCCGAGGGCACCGCGCCGCTCGAGTTGGAGACTCCGTCCGGCGCCTTCTCCCCCTCGTTCACCATCCTCCCCGCCGCGACGGACGTGTCCGTGCGCTTCGTCCCCGACGCCGTGGTCGCCGGTTTCGCCGGCGAGATCCTCGTCACGGGCAGCGGAACGCGGTTCGAGGCCGGCGTCACCCGGGTCTCCTTCGAGGAAGGCTCGGGACTGCTGGCGCTGGCGCTGGAGGTCGAGAGCGCGACGCGGCTGCGCCTGCTGCTGGACGTCCCCGCCGCGACGCCGGGGCGGGCCTACGGCGCCACGGTCTCGACCGGCGCGCAGGTGCTCGGCACGACCCTGCACGTGCTGAGCGACGCGGTCCCGAGCCTCGAGGTCCGGCCTCCCTCGGCCGTCCAGGGTACCCGGGTGTCGGCCGAGGTGCGGACGCACGATTTCCCGCTCGGCGACCTGCCCGTCGTGGAGTTCCCGTCCAACGACGGCGTCACGGTCGTCGACCCGCCCGGGGTCGTACTGCACTCCGGGCCGACGGAGACCGAGGGTCGCCTGGCGGTGGAGTTCGACGTCGCTCCGGACGCACCCATCGGCTTCACCACGTTGCGCGTCCGGACCGCGGACGGCCGCGAGGTGGTGGGCGCGTTCACGGTGCTCCGGGCCGACGACACGCCGACCTGCACGTTCCTGTCCACGGCCCGCGCCGGGGAGCGCCTCGCGGCGCTGCAGGTCGTGGGGCGCTACACCGAGTTCCGCTTCGGCGCCACCACGGCCGAGGCCGCCCTGCCCCACGTCGCCATCGACAGCGTTGTCGTCGCCAGTCGCTCGACCGCCATCGTCGTCGCCAGCATCGACCCGGAGGCGCCCGCCGGACCGGTCGACATCACGCTGCGCTGGCGACCCGATGCCGCCGTCACCTGTCCGCTCGGCATCGAACCGGCGCCGGCCGCGGCGCTGACCGTCACGCCGGACACGCTCGAGCACCCGGACGGCGCCGACGAGGAACACACGCTCGACCTGACGGTGGTCGGCCTCGACCTGACATCCGCCGGGCCGCGGCTGACGAGCGAGGCGGGCAGCGGTCTCGCCGTGCGCTCGCTGACCGTCGTCGGTCCGACGACCGCGACGGCCGTGGTGCGGGTCGCCCGCGACGCCCCGTTCGGCCCATCGACCCTCACCCTGACCCTCGACACGCTCGCCGTCTCCGCCAAGCTGCGACTCACGCGAGCCTCCGGCGACGCCCCGGAGCTCGTGCCGAGCTACGTGCTGCTCGACGGCGCCCCCCACGACCTCGCCTTCCGCTCGACCTCCCCCCCGCTGCTCGACGGCGGAACGCCCTGCTTCGACGCCCTGCGGTCCGACACCGCCGACCTCGAGGTCGTGCCGGCCGGGCCCGCCGCGACGACCGATCAGCCCACCATCGTCAATCTGACGAACCACAGTTACTTCAACCTCGCCGGGGCCGGCTCGCGCGACGTCCTCGACCACGAAGTGTGCATCGCAGCTGACCTGTACACGCCTAAGGACGACGTCTCGATCCCGACGGGCGAGCTCGCGCCCGTGGCGGGAACGCCGCTGGACTTCCGCGAGTTCCACGCGATCGGCTCGCGAATCGATCGGCTCGTCGGTCCCGACGAGAGCGGTTACGATCACAACTACGTGATCCGCGGAGA
>CAZMRP010000672.1:0-3380 GCA_964568275.1 uncultured Myxococcales bacterium | reverse complement strand
ACATCATCACCGAGCGCGAGGGCAAGTCGGTCCGCCTGCGGCACGACGGCAACGAACTGCAGCACTTCGACGCGTGACGGGGCGCCGCCGATCCGGCCTGCCCTGAGCTTGTCGAAGGGCCGCCGTTTCGCCGGCGGGGCCGGTTGGGTTCCGTGTGATTTCGCGGGCCCGCTGAGCCCGAATCCCGGCATGGCGCGCGCTTCCGCCTCTCCGGGTGGCGATCGCCGTCCCGGACTTCGCGTCCCTGAACGTCGCGCCGACGACCTTCACCGGCGCGTACCGGCCGCGGCGTCCGCAGGACACGCTGCTCCACCGCGTGGTGCGCGAGCACTTCCGGACCTTCCTCGCGCACACCGGCCGGACCTACGCCCGCCCGCTGCCGAAGTACATCGTCTTGGAGTTCGAGAAGTACCTCGCCTGTGGCGACCTCAGCCGAGGGTTCATCCGCTGTGTCTGCGCGAGCTGCGGCCTCGAACGAGCCGTGCCGTTTTCGTGCAAGACGCGCGGGCTCTGTCCGTCGTGCTCGGGTCGTCGCATGGCCGACTCCGCGGCCCGGCTGGTGGACTCGGTCCTGCCGGACGTGCCGATCCGGCAGTGGGTTCTCACGCTTCCGTACGACTTGCGCTTGTTGACGGCGATGCGCGCGGACGTCCTGCGCGACGTCGTCCGCGCCTACGTCGAGACGATCCACCGCTGGATGCGACGACGCCTGCAACGGCCGGGTGCCGCCGCCGGCTCGGTGGCCGCGACGCACCGCGGCGGCGGGGCCTTGAATTTGAGTCCGCACCTGCATGTCCTCACGGCCGACGGCGTGTTCGTCCGACGTCCCGCCGGCGGAGCGCCCTGGAGGCCTGCGGCACGCTGGCCCTGAGCGTGTCGAAGGGCGCGCCGGAGCGCTCGAGTCCCACGACGGACCCGCCGCCAACCCGGACGACGTACCCTCCGGCCGTCGCTCGAGCCGTTGGTCGGCGCACGACTCCGGTTTCAACATCCACGCCGGGGTGCGCGTCCCGGCCGGCAATCACATCGGCCGCCCTTCGACGTCGCTCAGGGCGGGCGAGCAGCTCTGTCGCTACGTCACGCGGCCGCCCTTCGCCATGGACCGCTTCAGCGAGCTGCCCGACGGTCGCATCGCCTACCGCGTCCGTCATCCGCTGGGTCCCGGCAAGACGCACCGCGTGATGACACCGGTCGAGTTGCTGGCCAGGTTGGCGGCCCTCGTGCCGCCGCCTCGGTTTCCGTTGCTGCGGTACTTCGGCGTCTTCGCCGCGAACAGCCCGTGGCGCTCCGCCGTCGTCCCGCGACCACCCGACGTCGCCGCCACGTGTCGCCACAGTCCCGCAACCGACGCCACCGCCGGACGGCCTGCTCCGCCCGGCCCGAACTCCGCCCGGCCCGACGCGGAAGTGGGGCCCTGCGACGCCGGCACCGCCGGCGACCCGCTGCTCGCCGCCCCCACTTCCGTCCAGCGGACGCTCTCGCCCGAGCACTGGCGAGGCCTGGACGACGGCCGACTGCTCGCCCGCCAGCCGCGTGTCGACTGGGCGACGCTGCTGCGCCGCACGTGGGCCGAAGACGTGCTCGTCTGTCCGAGGTGCGGGGGACGCATGGCGATCCTCGAGCCCGTCACCGACCCCGCCGACATCCGCGACCACCTCGAACGGCTCGGGGTGTCCGCCCACCCGGCCACCTTTGCTCCGCCGCGCGACCCGGACGACCTCCCGCTCTCCCGACCGTCGCATCCGACCGGTCCCGGCCCGCCCTCCGCCGCCCGGCCGCCGGACGACGGCTCCCCGCTCTCGTCCGACGACTTCGCCGACCCGCCCTGGCAGGAAGACTGCCAGCTTCCGCTGTACGACGAGGCCTCGCAGCTCCCGCCGGGCGCGCAGGACTGATGGTCAGCCCGATCGCGCGGTCGCGCCGTGCGGTCGCGCCGTGTCGGTCGCGCCGTTGCCCCGAACGCCACCGGATGCTACCGTCCCGACCGTGGAGGCCGGATGGACGGATGCCTCGGCGGAAACCAAACCGGCGTCGGATTTCCTACGCTCAGTCTTGTTCCTGTGTACGGAGGTGGCCGAGGAAACTGACCGCACAGTGGTACTCTGGCGACTGGTTCGGCATCGCGTCGGTCTTCACCGTGTCGACTCCTGAAGGTAACGAGGATCAGGTCTGGTATTTCATCGTCGACGGGCTTGAGGCTTCACCCTGGTTCGGCACGCTCGTTGGTGATCCTCTGCTTCTTGGTACTCATCCGATCATTCGAACGGTCGACTGCACCAACGACTCATACGACCGCGTCTACGTGGCTTGGGACCGTCAGACGTCCACGCCCTGGGAGAGGATGCCGGCCAAGATCGACCGACTCTCCGTCGCCTACGATCCTGTCGAAGGCGACTACGATCCCGTACACCACATCTCCTGGCCTTCGGCGATAGACGTGGGGGCTACGTGTCTGGCGCCGTATCCTCCCGAACGATCGGTATTCGCGTATCGACCAAGGGTTGCCTGGTCGCCGTCGTATGGTTCGGAGGGCAGCCTTCTTGTAGCGACGAACGAATGGTCGACCGAAACCGGCGGTCCGTCCGGGTCAGGATTCTGCTACCTGGCCCTCTACGCGAGCAACGGGGACCAGATTTCCTATTTCGGGATGGTGCCAGAGCCAGGTTCCTACGCCACTGCCTGGGACGTCGAATGGTCCGAGGTCGACAACTTCGTGCTCCTCTACCGGTGGGCGGTCGATTGGACCGTGGACCACATGTACGGTACGGCAATTGTTCAACCAGGCGGCGGACCGCCCGTTGCGACGAACATCTACTTCGACGACCCCCCGGATGGGAATAAGCCTCAAGGCAGCGTACTGGTGCTTTCCCCGAACAGCAGCAACCCTGAACGACGGCTCATGGGATTCACGGACCGGAAAGCATACTGGATCCGGACGAACGGCACCCGCTACGGTTCGCTGACGGGCTATGATCCATCGCCACGGATGCCCGCAGCCTGCGAGTACTGGGGCAGTCTAGCTCGGATTGCCCATTCCTTCACGCCGGTTACAGCACCAGTCCGCACGATGCATCGGCACTGGCGCCTGTCGCCACTGTTCTCTCCGTCGGAAAGCCTCTCTGTCAACAAGACCTTGTACCCTGTGGCGTGTGCGACGTCTGACTCGGAAGCAGATCCGCATCCGAACGTCGCCGTCGTGTCGTACAACAGCACTGACTACCTCAAGGTCTACTGGAACCTCTTCGACGATGACTAGGCAGATCGGGCCCTACTGGACGCGAGGCGCAGCGTTCCTGGGCGTGCTCGCGATTGCGGTTGCTGGCTGCTGTAGGCACGCACGCCTGATGGCAGCGTAGGGCTCGGTTTCCGACCGACAAGAT
>CAZMRP010000671.1:0-3381 GCA_964568275.1 uncultured Myxococcales bacterium | reverse complement strand
GCCGGGCGGACCACCTGGCGCTGCCCTTCGTCGAGGACCCGCGGCCGGTCGGGCTCGGGTTGCTCCCCGACCACGCTTGCGGCGAGGCCGCGCTGCGCGACTACGTGCGCGGCACGTGCCCGCTGCTGCGCACCCTGCCCACCGACCGGGTGTCCGGCGACGGGCGGCAGGCGCACCTGCTGGTGGTGCGCTACGCGATCGAACGCGGCGCGGTGCTCGTCGAACGTTCCGGGGGCAAGACCTGGCTCCGGCTGCCCGAGCTGTCCGCCTGGCACGCGGTGGTCGACGAGCTGCTGGCGGCGATCGAGCGCATCCGGGCCGAGGGGGACTACGACGCGGCCCGGGCCCTGGTCGAGACCTACGGCACCCGGGCGCCCGAGGGCTGGCGCGAGGAGGCGGCGCGCCGCGCGGAGCTGGCCGGCCTCCCGGCGCGCTTCGCGTTCGTGCCGCCGTCGTTGCAGCCGGTCCGCGACGCGAGCGGCACGGTGGTCGACGCGCAGCTCGTCGTCCCGGTCGACCCGGAAACGCTGTTGATGTCGTGGAAGGCGGTGGCCGAGGAGCCGCTGCCGCCCCCGCCGCCGCCGGCCCCGCCCGTCGAGTCGCCGGACGACCCGCTCCCGGAGGACGAGGACGCCGACGACCCCGCGGCCGACGACGAGCACGCCGCGGACGACCGGTAGGACGGCCCCGGGCCGCCGCGGGCCGCGGGGCGGGAGACGGCGGACGCTCCCGGAGGCTCACTCCAGGTTCATCACGTAGTCGAACCAGAACTTGCGGTCGCGGTCCGGGCCGACCTGGTCGACGTGGACGTGCTTGACCTCGGTGTACTCCTCGAGGCCGTAGCGTCCGAGCTCGCGACCGCGGCCCGACTGCTTGTAGCCGCCGAACGGCGCGTCGGCGTTGATCAGGTGGTAGTCGTTGATCCAGACCGTGCCGGCGCGGATCCGTCGCGCCAGGTCGAGCGCCCCCAGCTTGTCGCGGGACCAGACCGCGGCCGCGAGCCCGTAGCTCGTGTCGTTGGCCAGCGCGAGCGCCTCGTCCAGCGTCCCGAACTTCGTCACCGCCAGCACCGGCCCGAAGATCTCCTCGCGGAAGATCCGCATCCGCGGCGTCACGTCCGCGAACACCGTCGGCTCGACGAACCACCCCGGCGGGACGTCCTTGGGCCGGCCGCCGCCGCACAGCAGCCTCGCCCCCTCCTCGTGCGCCGAGCGGATGTACTCCTCGACCTTGCGGCGCTGGCCCTCGGTGATCACCGGCCCCATCGTGGTCTCGAACTCCGCCGTGTCGCCGACCCGCACCAGCTGGATCCGTTCGCGGAGCCGCGCCAGGAACTCGTCGTGGATCGACTCGTGCAGCAGCAGCCGCGTCCCGGCCTCGCAGGCCTGTCCGGCGTTGAAGTAGGCGGCGAACAGCGCGCCGTCCACGGCCAGCTCGAGGTCCGCGTCGGCCAGCACGACGTTGGGGCTCTTGCCGCCCAGCTCGAGCGTCACGCGTTTGATCGTCGCCGCGGCGCGCTGCTGGATCTCCCGCCCGACCTCGGTCGAGCCGGTGAACGAGACCTTGTCGACGCCGGGGTGCTCGCACAGCGCGGTGCCCACGCTGCTCCCCCCGCCGGTCACCACGTTGATCACGCCCGGCGGCAACCCGGCCTCGACGCAGGCCCGGGCGAACTCGAGGGCGGTGAGCGGGGTGAACGAGGCCGGCTTGAGCACCAGCGTGTTGCCCATCGACAGCGACGGGGCGCTCTTCCACATCGTGAACAGCCAGGGGAAGTTCCAGGCGCAGATCCCGGCGCAGACGCCGATCGGCTCGCGCAGCACGAAGTTCCACGACACCGCCGGGAAATCGATCCACGGCAGCGGCTCGTAGCGCGCCACCCGCAGGCTGGCCCGCGCCATCGTCCGGAACATCTCCAGCCCGACCGGGATGTCCATCAGCGTGGTCTTGCGGATCGGGATGCCGGCCTGGCGGCTCTCCAGCTCCATCAGCCGGTCCTGTCGCGCCTCGAGCCGCTCGGCCACGGCGAGCAGCAG
Source organism: uncultured Myxococcales bacterium (assembly GCA_964568275.1). Classification (GTDB taxonomy): domain Bacteria; phylum Myxococcota_A; class Polyangia; order DRWM01; family JAAZOP01; genus JAAZOP01. The sequence continues at coordinate 1,345 of CAZMRP010000671.1, read as the reverse complement.
CCGGACGCGCTCCTCCGGCGCCATCCCCGGCCACGGACCCTCGTCGAACGCCCGCCGGGCCGCCGCCACCGCGCGGTCCACGTCCTCGCGGTCGCCCTGCGGCACCCGCGCCACGGGTTCGACGCGGCACGGGTCGAGCACCTCGAACGTCCGGCCGCTCGCCGCCGCGACCAACTCGCCCCCGATCAGCATCCGGTAGTCGTCCATGGCTGTCCCTCCCTGCACCCGACCCCGCAGCCGGGTGTCGCGGACGACGGCCGCCGGGCCGCCTACATCCCCTCGAGCAGTCCCTGCACGGCGGCGAAGCGCCCGGCGGCGACCTGGGCCGCCAACTCCCGCACCTCGGCCTTCCGCCCGTAGAGCTCGACGAGCGCCGGCAGCACCCAGGCCGCCACGGCCCGGGCGGCGGCGACCGTCGCCGCACTCGGACGCTGCACCGCCTCCTCCGCCGCCTTGCCCAGCCGCAATCGCAGCGCGCGGTACAGCATCTCGCGGTCGACCTGCGCCAGCGCCCACAGCACGCGCGCCGTGCGGTCGCCCGGCTCCGGGTTCGCACCCAGCGCCTCGGCGAGCGGCTGCCAGGCCTCGGCCCCACAGTTCGCCGCCTCGGCGAAACGCTCCTCCTCGACCAGCAGGTAGGCCCGCACCAGCGGGTCCTCGGCCTGGGCGGCGGACAGGCCCTGGCGACGCAGCGCCCGCGCCATCGGCCCCCGCAGGTCCGGTGCGACCTTGGCGAAGCGGTGCACCAGCACCTTGGACGCACCCGGGATCTGGCGTTCCTCGAGCAGCCGCAGCAGGTGATCCAGCGCGTCGTGGTCGGCCAGCAGCAGGGCGGAGCGCAGGGCGACCGGCAGCCGCGGGTGGTTCATCCCCGCCAGCGCGCGCACCGCGTGCAGCCCCACGTCGCCCAGCCGACAGCCGGCCAGCCGCAGCACGGCGAGCAGCGCGGCGTCGGTCTCGCGCGAGGCCAGCCGATCGATCAGCCGGCAGGCGACCGGTGAACGGGCGGCCGGCGAGACGACATAGGTCAACAGCGCCCAGGACGCGGCGTGCTGGTCCAGGTTGAGCAACGCCTCGAAGGCCTCGACGACCGCCTCGTCGGTCACCCCGGACAGCAGAGACGGGTCGGCGACGATCTCGACGAGCGCCTGCTGGGCCTGCTCGGCGAACGGACCGCCGCCTTCGATCGCCGAGCGCAAACGGGCGACGCGTCCCTCCTGTTTCCAGCGCTCGATCTTCTCCGCGTCGGGGCCGAACAGCGCCACGCACCCACTCCCGCCCCGGTCCGCTCCGCCCGCGTCGTCCGCCCCGGGGAACGCCCGGATGCTAGACCGGCGCCCCGGCC
>CAZMRP010000670.1:0-3382 GCA_964568275.1 uncultured Myxococcales bacterium | reverse complement strand
GGCGGAGGCGGCGGACGCGGCGCCGGAGGCGGTGGCGGACGAGGTGGAGTTGCCGGACGGGGAATCCGCGGAGCCGGACGATGGTCCGGCGACGGACGTCGTGGAGGCGGCCGCGCCGGCCACGGTCCGGATCCGGGTGACGAGCGAGCCGTCGGGGGCGCAGGTCTACGACGGCCGCCGGTTGCTGTGCCGGAGGCCGACGCCGTGCACGTTCGAGGCGCCGGTGGGCACGGTGTTGCGGGTGCACGCCGAGCGTGGCGCCTGCGTGCAGGACGAGCCGTACGCGGTGACGGCGGCGGCACGCCCGCTGCATCTGCGGCTCAACTGTCCGATCGTGCGGCCGGCGGACGCCGGAACCGCACCTCGGGATGTCGCGGCCCCGGCGGACACCTGGAGCATCCGCCATCCCGACAACGCGACTCCGCCCTGACGTCGACTTCGCGGCGGCGCGGCGACCGGCCGGGCGGGGGCGGTCGGCCGGCGTGCTTGCCACGGGCCGGGGTCGGTCCTAGTATCCGGCGGTCCGGGAATTCCGCTGCGGTGCCGGGTCGTCGGGCGCCGCCGGGGGACCGGTGAGAGGACGAGCGATGGGACGGATTGCGCTTTCCGGCCTGGTGCTGTTGTCGCTGCTGGCGGCGTCGGCGGGGCCTGCCCGGGCGAACGACACCGCGACGGGCGACCCCGCGGTGGCGGCGGCGCTCGAGACGGCGCGTCGGCACATGGAGGCGGGCGAACGACTGTACGGCCAGGGTTCGTACGACGAGGCGGCGCGGGAGTTCCTGCTGGCGAACCAGGCCCGGCCGGCGTCGGCCTACGTGTTCAACGTGGGCCTGTGCTACATGCAGGCGGGCGACGGGCCGAACGCGGTGCGCTACCTGCGGCAGTACCTGGAGCTCGAGCCCAATGCGCCGGACCGCACGGCCGTCGAGGAGCGGGTGCGGGAGATCGAGGCGGCGTTGGCGGCGGCGCCGCCGCCCCCGCCGGACGGCGCTCCGGCCCCGACGATCGTCATCACGCAGGAGACCGCGGAACAGACGCGGCGGCAGTTCAAGTCGGAGGTGTACGTCGAGACGGTCCCGGTGGGTGCATTGGTGTTCATCGAGACGCCGAGCGGCACGATCGTGGCGGAGGGGCCCTCGCCGTTTTCCGAGTCGTTGTCCGAGGGGAGCTACGTGCTGCGGATCGAGCATCCCGACTTCGAGACCGAGCGCAAGGAGCTGCAGGTCCAGCCGAGCGTGGTCTACAGCTACTTCTTCCGGCTGGGGCAGGACGAGTTCTACGGCATGTTGCGGGTGATCGCGAACGTCGAGGGGGCGCGGATCTTCGTCGACGTGCACGAGGAGGGGGCGGCGTACCAGACGCCGTGGCAGGGGCCGGTGCCGGTGGGCGAGCATCGGGTGTGGGTGGAGATGGACGGCTACGAGCCGCTCGAGCGGACGGTGACGGTGGAGACGAGCCGTCCGGCGGAGCTGCGGGTGGAGCTGGAGCGGGTCGACTGGGGCGAGTTGGAGCTGCTGACCAACGTCGACGGCGCGACGTACGAGCTCGACGGGCGTCCGGCCGGCACGCTGGGGTTCGGCCGGTGGGGCGAGGGGATCGCCGGGGCGCTGGAGGTGCTCCCGGCGGGGCGGCACACGGTGACGGTGCTGGCCGAGGGGATGAAGGACTACACCGAGACGCTGGAGATCGAGGGGGGGCGGCGGACGAAGCTGCTGGTGCGGCTGAACCCCGAGCCGTCGCGGGTGTCGGCCTGGGTGAGTTTCGGCGCGGCCGCGGCGCTGTTCGCGGCGGGCGGGGCGTTCGGGGGCGTGGCGCTGGACATCCACGACGGGGTGGCGGCCGACCGCGAGGCCGGACGGCTCGACAACAACGACCCGCGGCTGCTGGACGGGCTGCTGTGGTCGGTGGGTGCGGACGTGGCCTTCGTCGCGGGCGCGGTGATGGCCGGGCTCGGGCTGTACTATGCGTTGCGCGACCCGCTCCCCGAGTCGGAGGGCCGGCGGGAGGAGCCGCGGGACTTCGCGGCGATCGAGGGTTGGGAGTCGTCGGGGCCGCCGCCGGACGAGCGTCCGGTGGAGGTCGGCCCGACGTTGGGGCCCACGGGCTTCGGCCTGGGGCTGGAGGTGCGGTTCTGATGCGGCGCGCACGGCAGGGCATCCTCCTGGCGACGGCGCTGGTCGCGGCCGGCTGCATGTTCGTCACCGAGTTCTGGGCGTTGGACGACGAGACGCCGGTGGTCGCCTTCGGCCGGCCGAGCACCTACGAGCGGTCCCCGTTCGGCGCGGCGCTGGCGGTGCGGCGGGTTCCGACGGCCGACGGCGAGGCGACGCTGGTCGCGGTCTCGGCCGGGCTCGGCTCGGCGACCGAGACCTACCGTTGGGCGTTGGGCGAGCGGGTCGAGTCGGACCGGCACATGTCGTCGATCTGCAGCCCGATGTCGTCGAGGATCGACCCGAGCGACCCGGCGGACGAATCGGTCTGCAGCGGCTCGGGGACCGGCGCCGCGCTGTTGTGGCTGGAGGAGGCGGCCGGCTTCCTCGAGGGCCTGTGTCGGGGCGGTGCGCTGGTGATCGGCCAACCCAACGCGGGGTTGAACGCGCTGGGCGAGGTGGTGAGTTTCGGGCGCCTCGCGCTGCACTGCGTGGCGACGGAGCGCACGATCGGGGTCTACCGGCAGGAATCGACGACGGAGCACCTGGGCCGGGCGCTGGCGCACTGGCCGGGGGGCGACCGGCCGTTGGTGGCGGTCGGCGGCGACCGCGTGGCGTGGCTCGCGCCGGTCGACCGGCTGATGTCCCCGGGGGACTGGGTCCCGGTGTGGGCCGCGCCGCACGCCGACAACGCGTTCGGCGCCGTGCTGGCGGCGGGGCGGACGAGCGACGGGGCGGGCTGGCTCGCGGTGGGCGCGCCGCACCTGGCCGAGCGCAGCGGGGACTCGTGGCTGGCCATCGTGCGCGACACGGACCCCGACGCGGGGACGGCGGTGCACGAGGTGGTGGGTTGCCGGCAGGACGCGGGGCCGACGCCGCTGGGCAACGCGCTGGCGGCGGCGGACCTGGACGGCGACGGCAACGACGAGCTGCTGGCGCAGGGGGCGGCGGGGGTGGTGGTTTTCGACGGCAACGACCTGGCGGCGCTCGGCACGGCCGTCGGGACGTCGTGCGAGCTCGAGCCCGGGCCGGTGACGCTGGTCTGCCCGCCGGGCGGGGAGTACGGGATCCGCTGTTCCGCGGACTTCGGCGCGGCGCTGGCGGTGGGCGACCTGGACGGCGACGGGACGCCGGAGGTGCTGGTGGGCGACCCCGGGGCGGAGGTGGCGGGTGCGGGCCGGGCGGGGGCGGTGCACGTGTTCGTGCGCGACGGTGCGGGCTGGCGCCGGGAC
>CAZMRP010000669.1:0-3383 GCA_964568275.1 uncultured Myxococcales bacterium | reverse complement strand
AGGCGGGACTTGCTATTTCACCGTCTCGTTCGTCGGTTGAGCCGCGGTTTGGGCCGGCGGCATGGCTGGGAAAAGCTGGAGCGATTCGGCTAAGTCGCGGTCGGCGCTGCCCACGCGTTCGACCATCGTCTTTTCGATCGTCACCACCACGGAAACGCGCGGACCGCTTTCCGGCGCAACCAAGAAGTAATGCCATTCCACGGGCAGTTCCTCGACCATTCCTCGAACCACCAGTTCGTAGCAATAGTGGCCAGCGCAATTTTGGACCGCACGGTTGAGACCAACTCCGCCAAACCTTTTACCAAGGGAAAAATTGACATCTTCCTGGACCTTTCCCAGGACAGTTTGCCAACCTCGGAATTTTGCCGCCAACTTGGTAACAGTCCATTGCGCCCTAAGGCGCCGCCTCCCCCCCCGCCGGAACCCCCCAGGCCCGCCCGGCCGGTTCCTCCCGGATCCGCACCCCACACGCCGGAAACGAACGCGCCCATCGAACCGGCGGCTCGGGCGCCTCCAGCCGTGGCATTGGCTCCGTTCGTCCCCGGCCCGCCGGCGGTACCCGCGGGTCTGGTCCCGCCGCACGTGCAGCCGCTCCCGCAGTTCGCGTCGGCACCATGGACCCCTCCGATGCCGGGAGACGGACAGGTGTAGCTCGTGCCGTCGAGGTTCGTGACGGTCGCCGCACCGGCCGACCCCGACCGAGAGTAGGTTGCTCCGCTGGCGTCCCGATTGAGATTCGTGCAGTCGCAGTACAACCCGTCCACGTAGTTGTCCCAAGCTCCCGCGCCTCCGGGGCACTCGACGCACGAGTCGACAGCGCCGTCGGCACCGACGACACCGGGGCCGCCGTTCCCGCCCTCGATCGTAACCCAGCGGAACGTCAGCCGGTCGGGGGCGGGCGTCGTCGTCACCAGCACGGCCGTCGACGACTCGCCGGCGGTCGTCACCGTGGCGCCCAGCACTTTCAGGAAGCCGACGACCGTGTCCACCGTGACGCCGGCGGCGCGCAGGACCGCCGTTCCGCTGTTGCCCGTCACGACCGTGGCGTCGGGCGCCGCGTCGTGCGTCCACCCGGCGCCCTGGTACCCGCCGTAGACGTCCACGCCGGGGACGAGGTCCAGCGGCGCCGCGCCGACGTTGTAGGGGGTCATGCTGACGGCGACCAGCACGTCGCACGTCCCGGCACAGTAGGCGTCGGCGGCCGACGCCAGCGACATTCCCAGCGCGAGCGACCGGACGGGGCGGATCACGAGGCTGCCCGCGGCGTCCACCGTCCCGTGGCCGTCGTTGGTGTCGGTGCCGGTATCCTGCGAAACGAAGATCGAGTGTGCCACGTCGCCGTCGACCCGGTCGCAGTTGGCGTCGTAGCCGAACGCGTCCGGAACGTCCGTCTCGCCGGGATTACGGTCCGCGTCGTCGTCGTCGCAGTCCGTGTTGTCCTCGACGTAGCCCGCGGGAGCCAGGCCCGGGCACGCGGCGATCGCGGTCGTCAACGACGGGTCGCCGTAGGTATCGCCGTCCACGTCCGGGTAGAACGTGTGCGCATCGAGCGCCGTGCCTTCGTCGACGACCGTGTCGCAGTTGTCGTCGATTCCGTTGCATGCCTCGAACTCGGCGGGATTGACCGCGTCGTCGTCGTCGTCGCAGTCTCCCGCCGTGTTCACGTACCCGCTCGGCGCGACGCACTCGAGAATCCCCCCGGTGTCGTCCCCGTACGTATCGCCGTCGGCGTCCGGGTACCAGTACCCGGTCGCCCCCTCTTCGTCGGTCTCACCGTCGCAGTCGTCGTCGGTCCCGTTGCACACCTCGGGAGCCCCTGGATGGACCTCCTCGTTGGCGTCGTCGCAGTCCGTGCCGTCGGCGACGTAGCCGTCCGGGGCCTCGCAGGCCTGCAGCGACGCCTCCGGGTCGCCGTAGGTGTCGCCGTCCACGTCCTGGTACCAGGTGGGCGCGTCGGTGGCGCCTTCCTCATCAGTCTCGCCGTCGCAGTCGTCATCGACCCCGTTGCACAACTCCGCGGCGCCGGGGTGGACGTCGAAGTCGGTGTCGTCGCAGTCCTCGTCCACCGAGTAGCCGTCGCCGTCCTCGTCGACGGGAGCCGCGTCCTCGCCGGAATCGGCTTCGCCCTCCGGTTCCTCGTCAGCGGCGCCGTCGTCGACGGCCTCGACGGTGTCCGCGTCCTGGTCCGTGGAGTCCGAGTCCCCGCAGCCGGCGAGGGCTCCCGCTGCCCAATATGCGAAAAGACCGACGATCCAGCTCGACCAGGCGCGACGATTCATCGTGTCCTCCTCCTTCTCACGATTCCAAACGAACACCGCCACCGGCCCGAAGTGGGCCCGAACTCGGAAACAACTCTCCGGGGGCTCGGCGCAATGCAGCCCCCCCCAAGAACGGCATGTCCACGAGTACAGAGTCGCAACGCAGGGGATGTGAGCTGCGGACGTGCGAAAGGTACGCCGGGATCACAGATCGACCGACCAGTCTCTCTCTCAGTGCAGTCGATGGGACGACGGGACGCCCGATGGTGTTACGACCTTGCGCCGCGGCGCGATCGCGGCGAGACTTGCCTGCTCGCCGCAGGCGGCTCGGTTCCGTCGGGGCGGGCCCGGAGTGCAGCGACGTCCGCCCATCGAAACCGGAGGTCCCCCGAGTCGGCGGCGCAGGATTCCCCGTCGCCTTCGGAGGCGGTTCGTGAGGAGCCCACGGTCGAGTCCGGCGACTACGCCGTGCTGGAACGCCGGGTCCGGGACACGCTCGAGGCCGGGGATGCCGACGGAGCGGCCACCCTGTTCATGCGCCACTTCGGCGGCGACATCCTCTCCTTTCTCGCCGGCCGGCTGCACGGAAGTCCGGAGGCCTCGGACGTCTTCTCGGCCTTCGCGGAGGACTTCTGGCGGGGGCTGCCCGCGTTCCGCTGGCAGACGTCGCTGCGGAGTTGGGCCTACACCCTGGCCCGCAATGCGGCGTTCCGGCATCAGACCGCGGCCCGCCGCCGCCGGCGCCGCTTCGAGCCGCTGACGTCGGCGAGCCGGTACGGCGAAGAGGTGGCCCGTCTGCACAGCGCCACCCGGCAATGCCTGCGCACCGAGTTCAAGGAGCGGGTGCGACGCCTGCGCGAGCAGCTCCCCCCGGACGACCAGACGCTCCTCATCCTCCGCGTCGACCGCAAGCTCTCGTGGAAGGAGCTGGCCGTGGTCCTCTCGGGCAAGGGCGAGAGCCTGCGGCCGGCGGAGCAGGTGCGCTGGGCCGCCCGACTGCGCCAGCGGTTCCAGACCGTGAAACGGAAGCTGCGCGAGCTGGCCCGCGCGGACGGCTTGCTGCCCTAGCGCTTCGAGCCAGAGGCTCCGTTCCGGCTCGGGCCGATGCGGAGGGCGTGTTCGATC
>CAZMRP010000668.1:0-3384 GCA_964568275.1 uncultured Myxococcales bacterium | reverse complement strand
CAGCACCTCCGGCCGCTCGCCGAGCCGCTCCAGCAGGACCCGCCGGGACACGCCGCGCCGGCGCGCCTCGCCGATCTCGCGCACCAGTCCCGGCAGCGCGCCCTCGCCGTCGCCGACGAACAACGCGTCGAAATACGGCTCGAGCGCCGCGGGATGCGAGGCCCAGGTGCCGCCGCCGAGCACCACCGGATCGCGGTCGGTCCGCTCGGCCGCCCGCAAGGGCAGGCCGGCCAGCTCGAGCGTTCCGAGCACGGTCGCCGCGGCGAGTTCGTGCGGCAGCGTGATGCCGACGACGTCGAAGTCCCGGACCGGCCGTCCCGACTCGAGCGCCCACAGGGGGGTGCGGGAAGCGCGCAGCGCGGCCGCCATGTCGGGCCACGGCGCGAACGCCCGCTCGGCACACAGGTCCGGCTCGGCGTTGACCTCGGCCGCCAGGATCCGCAGGCCGAAGTGGCTCATCCCGACCTCGTAGACGTCGGGGAACACCAGACAGCAGGTGCCGGCGAGCGCTGCCGCGTCGGAACGACGGACCACACCGTACTCGCCCCCCGCGTAGCGCGCGGGGCGTTCGACGGCTGCCAGCAGATCGGAACGCGAGGTGGACCTCGAGGGGCCTCGAGCGCGGGCCCGACGCGGCGCTACTTGCGGAAGCGGGACGGGAAGCTCGCGCCGAAGTCCTTGTTGGGATGGATCTTCTTGGCGCGGGCGATCAGCACGTCCTCGGTCTCCTTCTTGTCCGGGTCCGGCACGCAGCACTCGGAGGGACAGACCTCCTGGCACTTCTCGTGGTCGTAGAAGCCGACGCACTCCGAGCACTTCGCGGGGTCGATGACGTGACGACCGAGCGACTCGTCCTCGGTGATCGCCTCGTTGGGACACTCGGGAGCGCAAGCACCGCAGTTGACGCACTCTTCCGTGATCTTCGTGGACATGCTGGCCTCCTCCTCGGTGCGACCCTGCGGGGGCCGCAGACGAGGCTCCTATAGGCGGAGCCGCCGGGTCGTGTCAACGGTCCGCAACACCTGCCGCTTGCCGAGGTCGGCACCGGCGTGGTAACGAAGGTCCCGGAAGGACGTTGCGCCTTGCCCGACGTGCCAACGTACGAAGTCCTCGGCATCCTCCTGCTGCTGCTGGCCTCGGGGTTCTTCTCCAGCGCCGAGACCGCCCTGACGGCGCTGTCGGAGGCCCGGATCCGCCAGATCCAGGAGGAGCGGCCCCGGCTCCGCCGGTACTTCCAGCGCTGGCTCGACCAGCCCGCCCGCATGCTGGCCACCCTGCTGGTCGGCAACAACATCATCAACGTCGCCGCCTCGGTGCTCGGCGCCCGCATCGCCCGCCGCTACCTCGACTCGTGGGCCGACGCCGCCGCCGTCGGCATCATGACGCTGCTGCTGCTCAGCTTCGGCGAGGTGGCCCCCAAGGTGTTCGCCAAGCGCGCCGCCCCCTACTGGGGCGCCAAGGTGATCCGCCTCGTCTGCTACATCGATTGGCTGCTGCGCCCGCTGTCGCTGCTGTTCTCCGGCCTGGGCCGGGCCACCGTGCGCGGCGCCGAGGCGGCCGGCATGGGGGCCGAGGGGCCGACCGTCACCGAGACCGAGATCGAACACATGATCGACCTCGGCGAGCGCGAAGGGGTGCTGGAGAAGCAGCACGGCGACATGCTGCGCTCGGTGCTGGAATTCGAGGACACCACGGTCAAGGACATCATGGTGCCGCGGACCGAGATGGCCGTGATCAGCATCGGGGCCTCGCTGGTCGACGTGCTGCGGATGGTCAACGACTCGCGGCACTCCCGCTTCCCCGTCTATCGCGACCGCCTGGACAACATCGTCGGCACCCTGCACGTCAAGGACCTGCTGCGCCACGTCGGCGAGGCCACGAGCTCCAAGTCGTTCGACTGGACCGAGCACGTGCGCCCCAAGCCGATGTACACCCCGGAGACCCAGAAGATCTCCGACCTGCTGCGCGAGATGCAGATCCGCCGCCTGCACCTCGCGGTCGTCGTCGACGAGTTCGGCGGCACCAGCGGCCTGGTCACCCTCGAGGACGTCCTCGAAGAGATCGTCGGCGAGATCCAGGACGAGTACGACGCCGAGGAGCCGATGATCCAGGAGGCCGCCGACGGCCTGGTGCTGGCCGACGCCCGCGTCCCCCTGTGGGACCTCGGCCAGCACCTGCACATCGAATTCCCCGAGGACAACGACTACGGCAGCCTCGGCGGCTTCGTGACCCACGAGTTCGGCCGACTCCCCGAACGCGGCGCGCGGTTCGAGTGGCGCGGCTTCACCTTCACCGTTCGCGAGGCCGACGCCCGCCGCGTTCGACGCGTCGAGATCCAACGGCCGGCCGCAACCCCCGCCGACCCCGACGAACGCAAGCACGACGATGCCGACTGAACCCCGACGCCTGCTGCTCGCCGCCGCCCGCACCCGCAGACTCCCCACCCTCGGCCGGGAAACCCTCGTACTGCTCCCCCACCCGCACGCCGTGCGCCGCAGGAACTCCGCGACCCTCCTCGCCGCCGCCCGCGCCGAAGCCTGCCCGATCCGCGACGCCTCGCTCGCCGAGGCCCGCATCGATGCCTCCCTGCCGCCCGAGGAACTCCCCAACGCCGTCGCCGAGTGCTCGCGCGTGCTCGCCGCCGAGGGACACCTCGAGGTCGACGCACCGCTCCGCACCGGCTCCCGCGGCTTCTTCCGCCGCCTGTTCGCCTGGCTGCTCCACCTCCCGGCACCGCCGACCGCGGAACGGGTCGCCCGCCTGCTGTTCGAACACGGCTTCGACCGGATCGAACAGCAACTCCACGGCAGCGTCGGCCGCTTCCGCGCCCGCCGACTCCCGGGTCGAACCTCGTCGAAGTAGCACCGGCCGGCGCCCTCCCGAACACCGAAACTGTCGAGAGAGTCGAAGAAATTCGCGGCGTGTAATCCAATGTGGCATAATCAACCACATGAGACCATTCCAACCCGTTCGGGCCGTGCTCCCCTCGTTGACGTTGGAGCGACGCCTGCGCCGGATCCCGCCCTCCGCGGTGCAGCGGCTGGCGGCCCTGGCCGAGCGGCAGAGCGAGGGACGCATCGATCGATCGGCGCACCCGGTGACCTACTTCGGCTCGACCTACTTCACCTTCCCGCTCGAGCGCGTCCGTTCGGCCTTCGCGGGCCGTTCGGTTCGACAGATGGGGTCCGCGGAACTGGCCCGCACGCTGGAGGCCCACCCGTTGCTGCGCCTGCGACTGATGCGGCTCGCGCGCGAGGAGGCGGAACGGCGTCTGGCGGCGCCCGAGTCGGCACGGGACCGGACGCCGGACGGGGACGCGGTCCGCGAGTCGCGCGACGCGGCCCCGGGAACGGCGCGGGTGACGTCGACGATCTCGCAGGACGG
>CAZMRP010000667.1:0-3389 GCA_964568275.1 uncultured Myxococcales bacterium | reverse complement strand
CGCGCCGCCCGCGCGCCCCTCGACGCCACCCCCGCCGGACGCGCCCTGGACCCCCGTCCGAGCGCCCGGCGAGGAGCCGGCTTCGACCCACGCCTGGCGGCAGGCCTACGGCGCGAAGATGCGCGGGTTCTTCGCCGGCGCCGTCGTGCTCTGCCTCGGCGGCGCCGTGATCCTCGGCTTCATCGGCCGCGAACCGGGGCCGCTGTGGTTCGCCTGGGCCTGCATGGCCGGCGTCCTCGGCGCCGCCTGGCTCCACCGACGCCTCGTCGCCCGCCGCCCAGGCGCCTCCGTCTACTGGCCCTGGGCCCTCGCCGGCGCCCTGTCCGTCGGCCCGGCCCACTCCTTCGGGATCCACTCCGCCTTCGCCAGCGTGCTCGTCCTCGCCCTGTTCTCCGGCGGCCTGTTCCGCGCCACCCAGCACGCCTCGTGGGTCGACCGCCGCGGCGTCGTGCTCGCCGCCATCCTCGCCTCCCACTCCCTGCTGTTCGCCCTGATCCTCGCCGGCGTCGTGCCCGACCACGGCAACGTCGCCCTCCGACAGCCCGGCGCGCCGCCCTGGGAACCCGTCGTCCACCACCTGCTGCTGCTCGGGATCTACACCGCCGCCTTCGCCGCCGGCAACGCCGTCGATCGGGCCCACCAACTGCTGGCCGCACGCGTCCGCTCCGCCACGCTCGAGGCCGCACGACGGGAAACCCTGCTCACCCGGGCCCGCGCCGAACTGGATCGGGCGCTGGCCGCCGACGAGGGCGGCGTGTTCACCGGACTGCGCGTAGGACCCTGGGAAGTCGGCCGCCTGCTCGGCCGCGGCGGAATGGGCGAGGTCTACGAGGCGCGTCGGGCCGAGTCGGGCGTCCGCGCCGCCCTCAAGGTCATCCGCGGCGACCGCGTCGGCGACCCCGTCTTCCTCCGGCTGTTCGAACGGGAGACCACCGCACTGCGGCGGCTCGCCAACCCCTACGTCGCCCGCGTGCTCGACGTCGGCGGGCTCGACGACGAACTGCCCTTCATCGCCATGGAGTACATCGAAGGACGCTCGCTCGCCGCCCTCCTCCGCGAACAGGACCGCCTGCCGCCCGACGACCTGCGCCAGCTCGTCCGGGACGTCGGTCGCGGACTGGAACACGTCCACGCCGCAGGCGTCGTGCACGGAGACCTCAAGCCCCAGAACGTGATCCGTACCGCCGACGACGGCGAGTCGCGCTGGAAACTCGTCGACTTCGGCGGCGCCCGCTTCGCCGATGCCGGCGCCGACGAGACTCATCGCCTCGTCGTCGGCACCGCCGCCTATATGTCGCCCGAACAGGCCGCCGGCGACCCGGTCGATGCCCGCCCGGACCTCTACTCCTGGACCCTCGTGCTGTACCGCGCGCTCGTCGGTCGACCGGCCTTCACCGCCGCCGACCCGGCCGAGGCCGCCCGCCGCCCGGCCGACGCCGGACCGCCGGACCCCCAGGCCTCCGCCGACCTGCCCGACGAACTGGCGCTCGTGCTGCGACTCGGACTCGCCACCCGCCCCGCCGACCGCTTCGCCGACGCCCGCGAACTCGGCGAGGCCTTCGCCCAGGCCTGCGACGGACGCCTCGACGAACGCTTCCGGCGACGCGCACTCGAACTGCTCCGCCGCGAACCGTGGGGCCAACCGCCGACGACCCCACCAGACCCGCTCAAAGAATCGGCGTGATCGTCAGACCGTCGCCCGGGTCGACCGCCTCGCCGTCGACCTCCAGCGGACCGCTTCCCGCGGCCGCCTCGCCGCCGCTCGCAGAACCCCCGGGCACCGGCACGGGCCGCGGCGGCGGAGGCTCCCCCGCCGGAGCGGGCTCCCAATACCCGGGGACGTAGCGCACCCGCGGACCGACCCGCTCGTAGCGCGGCGTCACCCAGCGATGGCCGGCCCGGGGCCGCACGTACGAACCCGGAAGCCAGACCCACCCCTCCGCCGTCCACTCGTGATGCCCCTCGATCCACACCGCCCCCTCGTACGGCGCTCCCGGCTTCTCCTCCGGCACCGCCGGCGGCGGCTCCGCCGCCACCAGAATCGGACGCGGCGGGTTGAACGCGGCACCGTAGTGCACGCGGCAACCCTCGGTCAGCACGAGGACCACCACCGCGGCCGGGACGGCTCGAACGGCGAGGCGATGCAGGCGGCGCAGGCCCATGCAGTCTCCCTGGACCGATCCGTAGCGCGGCTTCGACCCTCGCGCAACCCGCTTCGGACTCCCGCTGCCGCGGACCGCTCCCCCCCCTCCGCCCTCAGCCGCCGCCGAACCGCTCGCGCAACTTGCGGTGCAGGATCTTCCCCGTGGGCGTCCGCGGCATCTCCGGGTCCGAAATGAACTCGATCCGCTTCGGCACCTTGAAGCCCGCCACGTTCCTCTTGCAGTGCGCCGTCACCTCCGCCTCGGTCAACGCGGCCCCCGGCTTGCGCACCACGATCGCCACCACCATCTCGCCCCACTTGTCGTGCGGCACCCCGATCACCGCCACGTCGAACACCCCCGGCACCCGCGAGATCAACTCCTCCAGCTCGCTCGGGAACACCTTCTCCCCCCCGGTGATGATCATGTTGTGCTTGCGGTCGACCAGGTAGTAGTAGCCGTCCTCGTCCTGCCGCGCCATGTCCCCCGCCGAGAAGTACTCCCCCTCGAACGACGCCCTCGTCTTCTCGGGGTCCTTGAAGTACTCCGTGAACATCATCGGACCCCGCGAAAACAACTCGCCGACCTCGCCCCGCGCCACCGGACGCCGCTGCTCGTCCAGAATCCGGATCAAATCCGTCCCGCTCGACTCCCGACCGATCGACCCCAGCTTCCGCAGCTGCTCCTCCGGATACAACGTCGCCACGATCCCAGCCTCCGTCGACCCGTACCCCTCGTAGAGCTGCACCCCGGGGAACATCGCCAGAATCCCCTTCTTGGTCTCGGAACGCGCCGGGGCCGACGAACACAACAGCTTCTCCACGCAAAGCTGCGCGTTCGCCCGCTTCACCTCCTCCGGCAACGCCAGGATCAAATTGTAGTGCGTCGGCACCAGCGAGCAGAACGTCACCCCGTGACGGCAGAACGCTCCCAACAGCTTCTCCGGGTCGAAGAACCGCGCCGGGAACACCTGGTTGCGCCCGCCGGCGTAGGTCACCGCGAACGAGAAGAACGTGGCGTTCACGTGGCAGTACGGCATCACCGTCAGGCACACCTCGCGGTGGTGGAACCGGAAGTCGATGCCGTTGATCAGGTAGAACGCCACGTACGACTCGTGCGAACGCAATACCCCCTTCGGCTTGCCCGTGGTGCCCGAGGTGTACATCAGCATCCACGGGTCCGACGGCCGCACCCGCACCCCCGACTCCCCGTCGACGCCCGACGCAAACAACTCCTCGTACCGCCGAT
>CAZMRP010000666.1:0-3390 GCA_964568275.1 uncultured Myxococcales bacterium | reverse complement strand
CGGTTGGGGCCGTAGCAGGTGGCCGGCCGGGCTGCGTCGGCCGAGTGGACGGGCATCACGGGCGCGGGCTGCGCTCCGGCGGCCGGGAGCCCCACGACCGCCGCCAGCGGGGCGAACAGCACGACGACGGGGGCTCGCGTCCCGCGCGGACGATGCGATGCAGCACACACTGGTCTTCCCTCCGTCCGGGCCTACTCGCAGGCGTAGTTGCAGGGGGGGAACATCGGGAACGGCAGGGCGGTGCAGACCTGGCCGTCGGTGCAGGCGGTGTCGCAATCCGGGCAGGCCGTGTCGTCGATGGCGCGACAGGCGCCCGAGCAGCACCGCTCCCCGACGACGGACATGCCGCACATCAGCGCCGCCCCGGGGCGACAGGCCGCCGCGCTGCCGCAACGACAGGCGCTGTCGACGCACGAATCGGCGAGGGTCGGGTCGCAGATGGTGCCGCAGCCCCCGCAGTTGCTGGGGTCGTTCGCCGTGTCGATGCAGGTTCCGCCGCAGCACGCCTCGCCGTCGCCGCACGGGGCGCCGCTGGCCCCGCAGACGCAGCCGCCCGAGGAACAGGTGTGTCCGGCCGGACAGACGTTGCCGCAGGCCCCGCAGTTGTTCGGGTCGGCGGTGACGCTGCGGCAGCCGTCGGAGCAGCAGATCTGGCCGGGCCGGCACTCGACCGAGCCGCCGCAGGCGCACTGCGCGCGACCGCCCACCTCGGCGCAGCGGTCGGCGAGGGGCGGGTCGCTGTCGAGGCACTGGTTGCCGCAGTAGCCGCAGTTGTTGACGTCGGTGGTGACGTTCACGCACGTCTCGCCGCAGCAACGCTCGGGCGCGACGCAGGGCGGGGAGCAGGCCGAGGTGAGACAGATGCCGTTGTCGCAGATCTGGCCGGACATGCAGACGTTGCCGCAGCTGCCGCAGTTGGCGGCGTCCGACAGCGTGTTGACGCAGCCGAGGCCGCAACAGGTCAGGTCGTCGCCGCAGCCGCCCGGGCACGCCTCGCCGGTGCAGACCCCGAGCGTGCAGCCGATGCCGGTGGGGCAGGCCATGCCGCAGGCGCCGCAGTTCGCCCGGTCGGAGTTGAGGTTGGCGCAGGCGCCGTCGCAGCAGATCGACCCCGCGCTGCACGTCGTCCCGCCGCACACGCACAGTCCGCGGACGCAGCTGCCGCCGTTGCAGTCGCGGCCGCACTGGCCGCAGTTCGCGGAGTCGCTGGCGAGGTCGACGCAGTCGTCCGCCCCGCAGGTCGCCGGAGCGGCCAGCGTGCACTCCTCCTCGGTGGACGCGCACTGCGACCCGATCGCCAGCAGCGCGCCCACGGCCAACGCGGCCAGGATCGCGGAATATGCCTGTTTCATGCTGCACCTCGCCGAATTCGCCCGGCGCGGGCAAGCTACCATCCGACCCCAGGGGTGTCAAACGAACGGCGGAATCACTTGAGGATCGAGCGCGAGATCACGACGCGCTGGATCTCGCTGGTGCCCTCGTAGATCGTCGTCACCCGCGCATCGCGCAGGTGACGTTCGATCGGGTACTCCTTGACGTAGCCGTAGCCGCCGTGGATCTGGAAGCAGCGGGCGCAGATCTCGTTCGCCTTCTCCGAGCAGTAGACCTTGGCCATCGACGCCTCGCGGGAGAACGGCCGGCCCTGCTCCTTGAGCCAGGCGGCCCGGAGCAGCAGCAGCCGCGCCGCGTCCCACTCCACGGCACAGTCGGCGAGCGGCCACTGGATCCCCTGGAACTCCGCGATCGGCCGCCCGAACTGCTTGCGCTCCTTGGCATACGCCGTCGCCTCCTCCAGCGCCGCGCGAGCGATGCCGAGGCTCTGGGAGGCGATGCCGAGGCGTCCGCCGTCGAGCGCCATCATCGCGATGCGGAAGCCGCGGCCTTCCTCGCCGAGCAGCGCGTCGGCCGGCAACCGGCAGTTGTCGAAGTGCAACGTGACGGTGGACGAGGCCCGCAGCCCGAGCTTGTCCTCGTGGCGCCCCACCTCGAACCCCGGCGTGCCCGGCTCGACCAGGAAGGCCGAGATGCCGGCGGTGCCCGGGCCGCCCGTGCGGGCCCAGACCACCAGCACACCGGCGCGGTCGCCCGAGGTGATCCAGGCCTTCTCGCCGTTGAGCACCCAGCCGTCGCCGTCGCGTCGCGCGGTGGTGGTCATCGAGCCCGGGTCGCTCCCCGCGCCCGACTCGGACAGGGCGAAGGAGCCGGCGACGTACTCCCCGCTGGTGATCCGCGGGATGTGCCGGCGCCGCTGGGCCTCCGTGCCGAACTGCTGGATCACCTCGGCGACCATGTTGGTCACGCCCATCGTCACGGAGGTCGACGCGCAGGCCGAGGCGATCTCGATCAGCGACAGCACGTAGGCCACGGGGCCCGCCTGGGCGCCGCCGAACTCCTCGCGGATGTTCACGCCCATCATGCCGATGCCGGCCAGCCGGCCCAGGAGCTCCGTCGGAAAGCGGGCCTCGCGGTCCAGGGCGGCGGCGACCGGGACGATCTCGCGGCGCGCGAAGTCGCGCGCCATGTCCCGCACCATCAGTTGTTCGGGCGTCGGTTCGAGGTGCATCGGTTCCTCTCAGAACGCCAGCGTGACCTTGGCCCCGCCCGGGCCGGGGTCCGTCAGCTGCCAGCTACGCGCCGCGGCGACCAGGCAGTCGGCCTGCGCCTGGTGGTCGGCGTCGGGGGGCGTCGCGCCCGCCTCCTGGACCATCCCTCCCGCCGCGACGTACAGCGTGAGGGTGTACCCGGAGCTGCCGTCGAGGCACGCGTCGATCTCGGGGCGGTAGGTCCCGGCGGCTTCCGGGACCTGGTTCGGGGTCCAGGTCGCCGGGTAGCTGACCAGGTCGGGCGGCTCGAGCTCGATCGGGAACACCGCCTCGGTGTCGCCGCCGCGCGGCCGGGGGAACGTCGTTCCGCGCACCACCTGCAGCATGCACTCGAGCGCCGCGTGGTCGCCCAGCTGGGAGGCCTCGACGAAGGCCCATTTGACCGACCCGTCCCGCGCCACGCCGACGTGGAACTGCACGTCGCCGGCCAGGTTCCGGATCCGCCGCAGCCCCGCCTCGTAGCACCCGATCAGCCGCGGCGCCGCGTTCTGGAACGTCCGGCGCACCTCGTCGCCGGTCAGCGAGCCCATCGTGTCGACCTGGACGTTCGGGTCGTCCGGCGGCTCGACCGGCGCCGGCGGCCGGGGCGGAGGCGGAGGCGGCGCCGCGGCGGGGCAGGCCGCGAGCCCGCCCAACGCCAGCACGGCGCACAGCGTGAATCCCCCCACCCGTCCCGCGGCCGGGCGCCGCGTCCTGCCGTTGTGCTGCTGCATCGTCATTTCCCCTGGAACGCCGGCTTGCGTTTCGCCAGGAAGGCCCCCATCCCCTCCTGCTGGTCGTGCGTGCC
>CAZMRP010000665.1:0-3400 GCA_964568275.1 uncultured Myxococcales bacterium | reverse complement strand
GGCGGCGGCCGGAAGGCCGCCGGTGGGGTACTGGAACCCCGCCGGGACCAGCTCCGCCGGAACCGACACGCAGGTCACGAAGGCCGAGACCGACGGTTCCAGCCGCCCCACGCGGCGCCGCGTGCGCGACGGCACGGCCGCCGGCTCGACCAACGCCTCGAAGGTGCTCCAGACGCCGGCGTCGGACACCACGTGCGACGCGCGCACCGTCTCGCCGTCGGCGAGCGTCACGCCGACGGCGCGGCCCCGTTCGACGACGATCCCGCGCACCGCGGTGGACAGGCGCAGCCGGCCGCCGTGGCGCTGCAGGGCCGCGGCCAGCGTGTCCGACAGGGCCTGCGCGCCGCCGCGCGGGTAGAACACCCCTCCGACGTGGCGATCGATCAGGATCGGCACGGCCAGCAGCAGCGGCGCCTCGTCGGCCACGGCGCAGGTGCCGAAGGCCAGGTCGACGTCGAGCAGGGTCTGCAGCCGCCGCAGCTCGCCGGGCTCCGCGCCGCGCAGCAGCGGGCGGAGGAACGACCAGACGGTGTGGCGCAGCAGCGGCAGGTAGCGCGTCACCAGCGACGGATTGTCGAAGGACAGCAGCGCCAGCTCGACCAGGCTCTGGTCCGCCACCGGCAGGAAACCCACGCGCAGCACGTCGGCGTAGAGCACGGCGAGCCGGTCGTAGAACCGGCGCAGGCCGTCGGCGCAGCTCGGGAACAGGTGGCACAGCTCGTCGACGTAGGCCGTCCGCGACCGGTGGACCGCGAGCGTCCGGCCTTCCAGCACGAGGTGGAAGCCGGGGTCCTTCGGGAGCACCTCCAGCTCCGCGCCCAGTTCGTCGAGCACGCGGCGGTTGGCGTTGAAGCCGTCCGCGCCGAAGCCGTAGAACAGGCTCGAGGCGACGTCGAAGCGGTGACCGTCGAGCGGCAGCGAGGTGCAGCAGCCGCCCGGCACCGGCCGACGCTCGAACACCTCGACGTCCAGTCCGCGGCGGGCCAGCAGGGCGGCCGTCGTCAGGCCGCCGATCCCCGCGCCGACCACCACGACGTCGCGTGCGTGCATCCGCTCGTCCGCCTCCCGGCGGGCCGTGGCCCGCAACCCCCTGGAGCGGGAACGCTACCACGAACGTCGACTCTTGCGGGACGGTCCGGAACACGCGAGCATTCCCGGCGCCCCGGGGGGACCTGTCCGGCGGCGGGAGGAGGAACCGGCATGACGTCAGGCGGCCCGGAACCGCGGCGCGAGCGCATCGCGTCGGTGCTCGAGACCCAGCGACGGTTCTTCGGAACCGGGGCGACGCGGCCGGTGGACTTCCGCCGCGCGCAGCTCCGCCGGCTGCGCGACGCCGTGGACCGCCACGCGGACCGGTTGCTGGCGGCGCTCCACCAGGACCTGCGCAAGCCGCCGCTGGAGGCCTGGACGAGCGAGATCCAGCTGGTGCTGGACGAGACGTCGTTCGCGCTGCGCCACGTCGCGCGCTGGGCCGAGCCGCGCCGGGTACCGACCCCCTGGCTGCACCTGCCGGGCTCGAGCCGCATCGAGCCGGAGCCGTTGGGGACCGTGCTGATCGTGGGGCCCTGGAACTACCCGGTACAGCTGACGCTCGTGCCGCTGGTGGGCGCGCTGGCCGCGGGCAACACCGTCGTGGTCAAGCCCTCGGAGGTCGCTCCGCGCTCCTCGGCGGCCGTCGCGGCGCTGCTGGGCGAGACGTTCGCCGAGGAGGAGGTGGCGGTCTTCGAGGGGGGAGCGGAGACGGCGCGGGAGCTGCTGGGACACCGTTTCGACCACCTGTTCTTCACCGGCGGCGAGCGGGTCGGCCGGCTCGTGATGGAGGCGGCGGCCCGGCAGCTCACGCCGCTCACGCTGGAGCTGGGGGGCAAGAGCCCGTGCCTGGTCGACCGGACGGCGGACCCGGTTCGCGCCGCCCGCCGGATCGCCTGGGGCAAGTTCTTCAACGCCGGACAGACCTGCGTCGCCCCGGACTACGTGCTGGTGCACCGCGAGCTGCGAACGCGGCTCGTCGCCGAGCTGTGCGCCGCGGTGCGCGAGTTCTACGGCGCGGACCCCCGGCGGTCGCCGGACTTCGCCCGGATCGTCGACGACCGGCACGTGGCGCGGCTCGCGGCGCTGCTCCCCGAAACCGTGGCCTGCGGCGGCGAGGTGGTGCCCGAGGAGCGCTACGTCGCGCCGACGGTGATCGACGGCGTCGGCTGGGACGACCCGCTGATGGCGGACGAGCTGTTCGGCCCGCTGCTGCCGGTGCTGGAGTTCCAGGACCTCGACGAGGCGATCCGGCGGGTCGCGGCGCGGCCCCGGCCGCTGGCGCTGTACGTGTTCGCGACGGACGAGCGGTTCGTCGAGCGGGCGCTGGCGGGGATCGCCTCGGGCGGGGCCTGCGTCAACGACACGATGCGCCACATCACGACCCAGCACCTGCCGCTGGGCGGGGTGGGCGCGAGCGGCTTCGGGCGCTACCGCGGGCGGGCCGGCTTCGAGACGTTCAGCCACCTGCGCAGCGTGATGCGCCGGGGCTGGTCGTTCGATCCGGGCCTGGTGTTCCCGCCGTACCGGGTGCCGTTGGCCAGGCTGCGGGCGCTGCTGCGCTGGACGAGGTGAGGAGGAGGAGCGATGGCGAAGACGTTGCGCCGGGTGCAGGGTTTCGACGTGTCCCCCGACGCGCTGCTGGCGGCGGTGACGGACCCGGAGTTCGTCAAGACCCGGATGAGGCCGGGCACGTCGGCCGGGGCCGGCGTGCGCGAGGTCTCGCGGGACGCCGCGCGGCTGGTGCAGGAGCTGCACAGCGACGACTACGCGCGGACCAGGACCGGCGGCATCGACCGCTCGCGGGTCGAGCCGTCGGTGACGCGCTACGAGTGGGACCTGGCGGCGCGGAGCTGCGAGTGGACCTGGCGCGGGCCGCAGGACGCGCGGGTCGGGCTCACCGGACGGATCGCCGTGCGCGCCGCCGGCGCGGGCAGCGAGCTGGAGACCGAGTTCCGGGTCGACGTCCGCATCCCGCTGATCGGAGGGGTGATCGAGCGGATCATCGCCGGGGAGATCGAGGAGGACCTGCCGCGTTTCGAGCGGGAGGTGCGCAACGCGCTGGCGCGCCGCTGAGCCAGGAACGGGGAGCGTTGGCAGACGTCGAGGGTCGGGATAGAGTGCCGGCCGACGGGCGAGCGGGCATGGACGAGCCGATGCTGGTCGTGGAGGGACTGGTCAAGAGCTTCGGCGCCCGCCGGGCCGTGGACGGGCTCTCGTTCGCCGTGGCGCCGAAGGAGATCTTCGGCCTGCTCGGCCCCAACGGCGCCGGCAAGAGCACGACGATCGGCATGCTCTCCACGCTCACCCGCGCCGACGGCGGGCGGATCGCGCTCGACGGGATCGACGTCACGCGCGAGCCGCAGCGGGT
>CAZMRP010000664.1:0-3405 GCA_964568275.1 uncultured Myxococcales bacterium | reverse complement strand
TCCGACGTCACCGTGATGACATCGCCCGTGCGACTCGCCCTCGGCCGCGCCGTCCTCCAGAACACCCTCTCCGCCGAGGTCGTCTCCGGCGCCTCCACCATCACCATGCAGCTCGCCCGCCTGCTCCGCGGCGGCGACCGCACCCTCGCCAACAAGTTCCTCGAGGCCGCCCTGGCCCGCAAACTCGAACGCACCTTCGACAAACGCCGGATCCTCGAGGAGTACCTCAACCGCGCCCCCTACGGGAACGAGATCGAAGGCATCGAGGCCGCCGCCTGGGGCTACTTCCGCAAGAGCGCCTCCGACCTGTCCCTCGGCGAGGCCGCCGCCCTCGCCGCCCTCCCCCGCTCCCCCAGCCTCTACGACCCGTACAAACGCCGCGACAACCTCCTCGCCCGCCGCGACCGCGTCCTCGATCGCATGCTCCGCGCCGGCTGGATCGGCGAGGCCGAACGACGACGCGCCCGGAACGAGACCCTCCGGATCCACCCGCCCCTCCGCCGCTTCGAAGCCCCGCACTTCGTCGAATCGATCCTCGCCCGACACCCCGACCTCGCCGGCACCGCCCGCACCACCCTCGACCTCGACCTCCAACGCCGCGTCGAAACCATCGTCGAACGCGTCGTCGCCGAGCTGCGCGAACGCGGCGGACGCGACGCCGCCGTCGTCGTGCTCGACAACCGCTCCGGCGACGTCCTGGCCTACGTCGGCTCCGCAGACTTCTTCGACCCCCAGGCCGGACAGGTCGACGGCGCCCGCGCCCTCCGCCAGCCCGGCAGCGCCCTCAAACCCCTGACCTACGCCCTCGCCTTCGAATCCGGCTTCACCCCCGCCTCCGTCCTCCCCGACGTCCCGTCGTCCTTCGCCACCGCCGGCGGCGACCTCTACGAACCGCGCAACTACGACGGCGCGTTCCACGGCCCGACCCGCGCCCGCGAAGCCCTCGCCAACAGCTACAACGTCCCCGCCGTCTGGCTCGCCCAGCAGCTCACACCCCAACGCCTGCTCGAAACCTACCGCGCCTTCGGCCTCACCATGCTCGACCGGCCCGCCGATCACTACGGCGTCGCCCTGACCCTCGGCGACGGCGAGGTCTCCCTCCTCGCCCTCGCCGCCGCCTACGCCGCCCTCGCCCGCGGCGGCCTCCTGCTCCCCCCACGCCTGCTCGCCGACGACCCGCCGACCCCCCACCCGACCCGCGTCGTCCGCGCCACCACCGCCTACCTGGTGACCGACGTGCTCGCCGACCGCCGCGCACGCCTCGCCGCCTTCGGCGAAGGCAACGTCCTCGAACTCCCCTTCCGCACCGCCGCCAAGACCGGCACCAGCAAGTCGTACCGCGACAACTGGACCGTCGGCTACACCCGCGAGCTCACCGTCGGCGTCTGGGTCGGCAACTTCTCCGGCGAACCGATGGGCTCCGTCTCCGGCATCTCCGGCGCCGGTCCGCTGTTCCGCGAGGTGCTGCTCGCCGCCATGGACGGACGCCGACCCGAACCGTGGCCGCGACCCGCCGGCCTCGTCGACCTCCGCGTCTGCCCGCTGTCCGGCGAACCCGCCGGTCCCGATTGCCCCCACGCGCTCACCGAACCGGTCCCCGAAGCGCTCGCCCGCCGCGCCGCCGGCACCTGCTCCTGGCACCGCCGCCTGCCGCTCGATCGCCGCAACGGACGCCTCGCCGGTCCCGATTGCCCCACCGAACTCGTCGACCACCCGCTGTTCGAGATCTACCCCGCCACCTTCGCCGCCTGGGCCGCCGACGCCGGCCGCCCCGTCCCCCCCACCGAAGACTCGCCCCTCTGCCCGCTCCGACCCGAAGACGACCCCGCTCCCCCCGCCGACGGAACGGCCCTGCGCCCCGTCGTCCTCGCCTGGCCCGAGGACGGCTCGCGCTTCTCCCTCGACCCCGACGTCCCACCGGAACTCCAGACCATCGCCCTCGTCGCCCGCGTCCCCGCCGCGACACCGTCGACCCGCGTCACCTTCCTCGTCGACGGCCGGCCGCTCGCCGAATCCGCCGCGCCCTTCCGCGCCTCCTGGCGCCTCGAACCCGGCCGCCACGTCCTCGCCGCCCGCCTCCCCGACGGCCCCGAAGATCGGGTGACCATCGAGGTCTTCTAGGCCCGCCGCAGCGTCCGGCAACCGTGGTAGCCTCTCGACGTCCGACCGGAAAGAGGTGGATCGATGCGACAGACCCTCGAACGTCCTCGCGCTCTGACCTGGCTGCTCGTCGCCGTCCTGCTGACCACGGCCGCGGCGTGCCGCCGGAACGGACGCACCCCCGCCACCGAGACGCAGTCCGGCGAGCCGGTCGCCGCACGGACGACCGATGCGACGACGACACCGGCGTCCGACACGCCGGCCCCCGATGACGTCGGTCCCGACACCGCGCCGGCGGCCGAGCTGCCCCCCTTCGTCCCCGAGCCCGAGCCCGTCGTGCCGCCGGAGCTGCCGCTCCGGCTCGCCCCGCGCGACGGCATGCTGCGCTTCTCCGCCTCCGCCCTCGCAGCCGGCGGCGGCGGCAGCGTCGTCGTCGCCACCGGCAGCGGCAACCACGCCGGCTACGTCTTCGAACGGGTCGAGGCGGGGTGGGTCGAGACGTTCCGCTTCGAACTGGCGGCGCTGGGCGGTCGCCCGGACGGCCGGGAACAGCTCGCCGTCAGCGACGACGGCGACACCATCGCCGTGGCCCTGCTCGAAGCCGACATGTGCACCGGCGGCCCCTGCCCCACGCGCGGACACGTCGGCTTCTGGGAACGACGCCCCGCCGGCTGGGCCCGCACGCCCAACCTCGCCGTGTCCGACGAACTCGCGTTCAAAGGACTGGGCCTGGCGCTCGCGCTCGCTCCGTCCGGCGACCTGCTCGTCCTGTCGACCCGCGACGAGCCCGCCGCGTACGTCTTCGAACGCACCGCGACCGGCTGGTCCCCCCCCGTGCGCCTCGTCGCCCAAGCCCCGCTCGGCTTCGGCGCAGCCCTGGCGCTCGACGGCGACCGGCTCGCCGTCGGCGCGCCCGGCCGCGAGGACCCCGAGACCGGCGCCGTCGTCCTGTTCGAACGGCGCGCCGGAGCCTGGACCGAGTCCGACCGCATCGCCGCGCCGCCCGGGGCCGACCGGACCTTCGGCAGCACCGTCGCCCTCGCCGGCGACCTGCTCGTCGCCGGCGGCTACGGCACCGACACCGAACGCGGCGGCGCGGCCTTCGTCTTCGAGCGCGGCGACGCGGGCTGGCGACAGACCGCACGGCTAATGCCGCTCGACGACGCCGAACACATGATGTACGGCCGCTCGGCGACGATCCTCGGCGGCGGGCGCCTGCTCGCCGTCCAGTCGCTGTACACCGCGCACTTCTTCACCCGCGACGACCACGACTGGCGCGCCGCCGAGGCGCTCGGCGGCCGCCCG
>CAZMRP010000663.1:0-3407 GCA_964568275.1 uncultured Myxococcales bacterium | reverse complement strand
GGCCGACGTGGGCCGCGCGCACCGGCGCCGGATGCCCGCGCGCGTGCTCGCCTTGACCGGGAGCTGCGGCAAGACGACGACCAAGGAGATGCTGGCGGCGATCCTGCGGAACGTCGGGCCCACGCTGGCCACCGCGGGGAACCTCAACAACCAGCTCGGCGTGCCGCTCACGCTGCTCGGCCTGCGCCCGGAACACCGGTTCGCGGTGGTGGAACTGGGCTGCAACCACCCGGGTGAGATCGCGGGGCTCGCGGCGATCGCCGAGCCCGAGCTGGGGCTCATCACCTGCGTCGCCGCCGCGCACCTCGAGGGGCTCGGGTCGCTCGACGGCGTCGCGCGGGCGAAGGGCGAGTTGTTCGCGGCGTTGGACCGGTCCGACGCCACGGCCGTCGTCAACCTCGACGACGAGCGGGTGGAGCGGATTCCGACGGGGCGCGCCCGGCGCCTCGGGGTGGGGCTCGGCCCGGACGCCGACGTGCGGCTCGACCTGCCGGCGGCGGGGCGGGGTGACGGGTCGTTCTCGATTTCGTTCCCGGACGGTCGACGCGCGCGCGTGACGCTCGCGCTCCCCGGCAGGCACATCCTGCTCGACGCCGGGCTCGCAGCCGCGGCCGCCTGGTCGGTCGGCGCGACGGTGGAGGCGGTCGAGGCGGGGTTGTCGGGGCTGGCGGCGGCCCGTCATCGTGGTGAGATCCTGACGTCATCCCGAGGTGTTGTCGTACTGGACGACACGTACAACGCAAACCCGGGCTCGATGGGGGCGGCGCTGGCCGCCCTGGACGACGTCCCGGGGACCGGTCGAAAAGTTGCTATCCTCGGGGAAATGCTGGAATTGGGGGAGGCGACCGGGGCGCTCCACCGGGAGGTCGGTGCCGCGGCGGGACGCTCGGGCCTGGGGTTGCTGGTGTGCGTGGGTCCGAGCGCGGAGCGGATGGCGGAGGGGGCGAGGGCGGCGGGACTGGCGGACGTGGCGGTTTTCGAGGCGGTCGAGCGGCTGTTGGGGGAGTTGGACCGGCTGGTCCGGGCGAAGGATCGGGTGCTGGTGAAGGGCTCGCGGGGCATGCGGATGGAGCGGGTGGTGGAGGGGATCCTGCGAGGCTCGGGCGATGCTGTATGAGCTGCTCTACCCGTTGCGCCTCGAGGCCGAATGGCTGTCGTGGCTCAACGTCCTGCGCTACCTGCCGTTCCGCATCATCGCGGCGCTGCTGACGTCGCTGTTCCTGTCGTTCGCGATCTATCCGTGGTTCATCCACAAGCTGCAGCGGCGGCAGATCGGCCAGGTGATCCGGGACGACGGCCCGAAGTCGCACTTCAGCAAGGCGGGGACGCCGACGATGGGCGGCTCGCTGCTGCTGATCGGGATGGTGATTCCGACCTTCCTGTGGGCCGACCTCAAGAACGCCTTCGTGTGGGCGATCCTGGCGGTGACGACGGGGTTCGGCGCGATCGGATTCCTGGACGATTCGCTGAAGCTGGTGCGCAAGAGTTCGCGGGGCCTCAAGGGCTGGCACAAGTTCGGGCTGCAGTGGGTGCTGGCGCTGGGGGCGGGGTTCTTCCTGTTCTACTGGAACGGGTTCCATCCCGACTGGCTGGCGATGCGGGACACGGTGGCGTTCCCGTTCGCGAAGTGGTCGGTGTACGGGCTGGTGATTCCGTGGTGGGTCTACGTCGCCTTCGCGGCCTTCGTGATCGTGGGCACCTCGAACGCGGTGAACCTGACCGACGGGCTGGACGGGCTGGCGATCGGCCCGGTGATGATCGCCGGCTCCACCTACCTGCTGATGACCTACCTCGCCGGCACCACGCTCAAGCTGGCCCTCGGCGGCAAGATCCTCACGATCCAGAGGTATCTCGACATCCCGCAGATCGAGTCGGCGGGGGAGCTGTCGATCTTCTGCGCGGCGCTGGTCGGGGCCGGGATCGGGTTCCTCTGGTACAACACCTTCCCGGCCCAGGTGTTCATGGGCGACGTCGGCTCGCTGTCGCTCGGCGCGGCCCTCGGGGTGCTGGCCGTGCTGACCAAGAACGAGCTGCTCTCGGTGGTGATCTGCGGCGTGTTCTTCATGGAGACGCTGTCGGTGATCACGCAGGTCGTGTCGTTCAAGCTGACGGGGAAGCGGGTGTTCCAGATGGCGCCGATCCACCACCACTTCGAGCTGAAGGGTTGGGCGGAGCCGAAGATCATCGTGCGCTTCTGGATCATCGCGATCATGCTGGCGCTGATCGGGATCGGTTCCTACAAGCTGCGCTGAGAGGACGGGGATGGGCGACGGGGCGGCAGGCGGCGGGTTCGGTGGAGCGGGCGCAGGGCGGGACGTGACGGGTCGCCGGTTCGCGGTGCTCGGACTGGCCCGCACCGGCATCGGCGTGGCGCGGCTGCTGGCCCGGCGCGGCGCGCGCGTCGCGGCGCTCGACCTCAAGCCGCGGCACCAGCTGCCGCCCGGGATCGAGGAGCTCGAGCGTTCCGGGGTGCGCGTGGTGCTGGGGCCGCACCCGCCGGAGGAACTGCGCGGCGCCGAGTTCATCGTGATCAGCCCGGGGATCCCGGACCTGCCGTCGGTGGCGGAGGCCGAGGCGGCGGGGGTGCGGGTGGTCTCGGAGGTCGAGGTCGGGCTGTGGTGGCTGCGGGCGCCCGTTGCGGCGGTGACGGGGACCAACGGCAAGTCGACGGTCACCACGCTGCTCGGGGAGATGTCGCGCCGCGCCGGCCGTCCGACCTTCGCCGGCGCGAACCTCGGCACCCCGCTGGCGGACGCGATCGACGGCCCCGCGGACGACCCGGCGGGGCTGGTGGCGGCGGAGCTGTCGAGTTTCCAGCTCGAGCGCACGTCTTCGTTGCACGCGCGGGTGGCCCTGCTGCTCAACGTGACCGACGACCACCTCGACCGCCACGGCTCGCTCGCGGCCTACGCGGCGCTCAAGGCGCGGGTGTTCCAGAACCAGACGCCGGACGACTTCGCGATCGTGCCGGCGGGCGACGCGCTGTGCGAGCGGCTGGCGGCGGCGGGGCGGGCGCGGGTGCTGCGCTTCGGCGCGGCGGGGTCGGAGGCGGTCGCGGAGGGGGACGAGCTGGTGGTGCGGGCGCCGGGGACGGCCGAGCTGCGGCTGCCGCGTGCGCTGCTCAGGATCCGCGGCGCGCACAACGTGGACAACGCGCTCGCCGCGCTGCTCGCCGCCCGGGTGCTGGACCTGCCGCCGGCGGCGATGACGGCGACGCTGGAGGCGTTCACCGGGCTGCCGCACCGGATGCAGCTGGTGGGCGAGGTGGGCGGGGTCGAGTACTACGACGACTCGAAGGCGACCAACGTCGGGGCGGCGCTGCGGGCGATCGAGGGGCTCGAGCGGCGGGGGGTGTTGATCGCGGGGGGGCGCGAGAAGGGGGGCTCGTACGCGCCGCTGCGGGAGGC
>CAZMRP010000662.1:0-3416 GCA_964568275.1 uncultured Myxococcales bacterium | reverse complement strand
CTCCGGCAGCGGCTCGAACGGCTCGAAGCCAGCCGGATCGGCGCCCGGCGGGCCGGGCAGCGGCCCCACTTCCTGCGGCTCCGCATCGACCGGCGCCGGCTCGACCGCGTCCGCCGCCGGTTCCGCCCCGACATCGGCCGGCGGCGGCGGTTGCGGCTCCACCGTCCCCGTCGTCGCCGGCCCGCAGGCGCCGGCCACCAACAGCAGTGCCGCACTCCAGCCCCACCGGTTCCGTGCGTCCTCGCGTTCTCCGCGCATCGTTCGTCCCTCCCGTCGCGGCCCGCCGGCCCGCTCGACCCCCGGACCGTCCGCCGTCGACGCCGCGCCGGGACTCTCGGGGTTCCCGCACCGGGTGTCAACCGGCGGGAAGCCTCCGCGGACTTGACCGCGCCGCCGGTTCGCGGCCAGTCTCCCGGGCGACGGAGGTGGTTCCATGGCGGAGTTCGGTCTCGAGTACCGGTTCACGATGTCGAAGGACGACGCCCGCGCCCGGCTCCAGGCCCTGGGCGAGTACCTGCACAACAAGCACGGGCTGTCGGTCTCCTGGTCCGGCGACGCCGCCCGGGTTTCCGGCCGCTACCTCGTGGTGGCGATCGAGGGCGCCTTGACCGTGGCGGACGGCGTGGCGAGGTTCAACGGCAAGGACCCCGGCTTCCTCTGGCGCGGCAAGGCCAAGGAGTACCTCGAGCACAAGCTCCGCACCTACCTCGACCCGAACCGGCCGCTCGAACAGCTCCCGCGGCGCTGAGCTCGCGACGCGGTTGGACCCTCTCGGCGCGCTGTGCTACACGCTGGCGCTCGAAGGAGCGTCGGCGTGCCCAGGTCCACCCGTCACAGCGTCCCGCGCCTCGAGCTGCCGATCGGCGTGTTCGATTCCGGCATCGGCGGGCTGACCGTGGTCCGCGCGATGCGCGACGCCCTGCCCGGCGAGGAGATTCTCTACCTCGGCGATACCGCCCGGGTTCCCTACGGCGGCCGCGGCCCCGAGACCGTCGTGCGCTACGCCCGCCAGTGCACCCGGTTCCTCGCGGCCAAGGGGCTCAAGCTGCTGGTCGTGGCCTGCAACACCGTCTCCGCCGTGGCGCTCGACATCCTGCGCGTCGAGTTCGACCTGCCGGTCGTGGGGGTGATCGAGCCGAGCGCGCGGGCCGCGGTGCGGGCCTCCACGGCCGGCCGCATCGGCGTGATCGGCACCGAGGGCACGATCCGCAGCGGGGCCTACGAACGGGCGCTGGGAGCCGCCTCCACGCGCTGCGAGGTCCTGGGGCAGCCGGCGCCGCTGCTCGTGCCGCTGGTCGAGGAGGGCTGGCTGGAGGGCGAAGTGCCGCGGCTGGCCGTCGAACGCTACCTGACGCCGCTGTGCGAACGCGGCATCGACGCGCTGGTGCTCGGCTGCACCCACTACCCCGTCCTGCGACCGCTGATCGACGAGGTGCTCGACGGGCTCTCCTCGCGGCCCGTGGCGACGATCAGCTCCGCCGACGCCGCGGCCCACGAGGTGCTGGCGGTGCTGCAGACGCGCGAGCTGGTGCGCCGGAATCGCGGCGTCGGCGCCACGCGCTTCTACGTCACCGACCGCCCGGAGCAGTTCGTGCGGGTCGGCACGCGGGTCTTCGGCGTCGAGGTCGAATCCGCGGAGCTCGTCGATCTCTGAGCCTACTGCGGCAGGTAGCGGCAGCTCGCCGAATACTCGTTGCGCGGGCGAATCGCCAGGCAGCGTTCCTTGGCCGCATCCCCGGCGGCGCGGTCGCCCGAGCCGTACAGCAGGTTGGTGTAGTGGAACCACAGCTCGCCGTGGTTCGGGTTGGCGTCCGCGAACGGACCGATGGCCTGGACCCCGGCCGCGCAGGCGGCCTGGTCGGCGAACAGGTTGGCCGTGTCGCTCACCCAACGCCCCCACTGCAGCGCGGCGGCGGTCGAGGTCGGGTCGCAGGTCATCGCGGCCTGCAACTGCGCGAAAGCGCCGACGCGATCCCGCTGCCGCCACGAAGCCCGGGCCTGCTGGACCAGCTCGCCGCAATCCGCCACCTCCACCGGCAACGGCGCGACGTCCTCCCCCACCGGCAACGCCACGACGTCCTCCCCCACCGGCAACGCCACCACGTCCTCCTCCACCGGCAACGGCGCGACGTCCTCCTCCACCGGCGGCAGCGCGTCCGGCTCCGCACCCCACGCCTCCAGTTCCGCACCCCACGCCTCCGGCTCCACGCCCCAGGCGTCCGGCGGCGCCGGCACCGCGCCGGCGCCGGCGTCGACGGCGGCCGCGGAGTAGTCCGCAGCCTGCGCCAACTGGGTCCCGGAATCGCGACCCTCCTTCGCCCCGCCGCGGTAGCGGACGATCAGGTAGATGCCGCCGGCGACGACCAGCAGCGCCAGCAGCACGCCCCAGACCATGCCTCCGAAGTCCCGCCGCGCGGGAGGAGGCACCGAAAGCGGCCGCCCGAGCCCCGACGGCGGCTTGCTCGGGCGCGGAATGTCGACAATCACCTTCGGCTCGGTGTCGCCGAACACGACGTCGACCTTGGTGATCTCCTCGTCCGCCGGCGTCGGCGCCGGCTGCGCCAGCACCGCCTCGTCCGCCGCGCGGCGCTCGGCCTCCTCGGCCAACACGTCCTCGCGCCGGATCGTCCCCGGCGGCGGCGTCTCGCCCGCCGCGAGCCGGAACGAGGGCGGCGCCGGCGGCACCGACATGCCGCCGCTCGAGAACGGCGAACGCGACTCGAGCTGCGCCGCGATGGCGTCGAGCTGCTCGGGCGTCGGCAACCGCTTGCGCTCCCCCTCCGGCGGAACGGACGGTTGGTAGGCCGGGCCCATCCGCAGCGTCGTCGGCGCCGCGATCTTCTGGTCGCCGTCGGGGCGGGTCGGCGGCGGCTCGGCGGCCGACGCCGGCTGCTCCGGCGGAGCCGAACTGAGCGTCGGTGTCGGCGGGACCATCGACCACGACGGCATCCGCTCCACCCCACCCAACAGCCGGAGCGTGCTGGGCTTCTTCTCCTCGATCTTCAGCGGCGGAACGGCGGCTCCCTCCGGACGCTCGCCCGCGCTCGGCGCTGCCGGTTCCTCCGCTACCGGAGCACTCGCGGACTCCGCTACCGGAGCACTCGCGGACTCCGCTACCGGAGCACTCGCGGACTCCGCCGCGGGGATCGCTTCGGCCGGCGGCGGAGTCGCTGGCAGAGGCGGCAGTTGGAAGGCCAGTGGCACAGGACCACGGGCGCCCGACTCACCCACGGGAGACGGCTCGGTTCCCGCCTTCGCGTCGGCCGGAACCTCCGGAACGGCTGGGGCGGCCAAGACCGCCTCGGCCGTCGCACCAGGCGCACCCGCCGCAGCCTCCGGGGCGTCGGAGGCCGGCGGAGCGGCCAGGACGGCCGCAGCCGCCGAGGGCTCCGCAGAACCGGTCCCGCGCGGAGCCA
>CAZMRP010000661.1:0-3423 GCA_964568275.1 uncultured Myxococcales bacterium | reverse complement strand
ACAAGGTCCGCTCGATCCACGCCGCCTTCGCCGCCGCCACCCAGGGCGCGGCGGCGCCGTCCCCCGGCGCGATCCGCAAGTCGCTCGAGAAGGAGCTCGAGCGGATGACGAAGAAGCACCCCGGCAAGCGAGTCGACTTCCGCGTCGACGTCAAGGACGGCAAGCCGGTCATCAAGTCGTTCGTCTCGTAGTCCGGTTTCTTGGTCGCCTCGCGGCGTCGTGGTACGGACCGTGGCGAAACGCCCCGGGATGGAAGCCGCCGTGCGTGGTCGCGGGCGTTCCATCGTGGGTCGGAAGGACGGCAGATGGCGAAGGGCAAGCGTGTGGGTCGTGTGTGCGTGCTGTTGGCGGCCGGGCTGCTGGCGTGGCCTGCCGCCGGCCGGGCGCAGTCCGAACGGGGCACCGATCCCGGAGGGCTGCTCGACCGTCTGGCCGGCCTGACCGATTCCGACAGGCTGTCGATCGGCGGGGTCGGGTTCTTCCGCTACTGGTACCAGCTCGACGGGCCCGAGGACGAGGTGGACACGAACAGCTTCGAGCTGTACCGGATGTACCTGACGCTCAAGGCCCGGATGACCGACTGGTTGTCGATGCGGCTGACGATCGACGCCGGGCCGGAGTCCGAGGCGACCGCCACGACCGGGCCGGCGCAGTGGACGACCGACCCGCCGCCCGAAGGCTACGACCACACGCACCCCGTGTCGGTGCCCGGCGATCGGTCCTACGGCGTGTTCGTCAAGTTCGCCTACTTCGAGGCGGCGCTGCCGCTCGACCTGTCGATCCGGGCCGGCGTGATCCCGACCGTCTGGACCGGGCAGCTCGACGAGTTCTGGGGCTTCCGCTTCGTGGCCGCGGAAGTGACCGACGAGGAGAAGCTGCAGCGGAGCGCCGACGTCGGCGCGTCGCTGCGCTGGAAGATGCCGCTGCGGCTCGGCAACGTCGAGGCGACGTTCCTCAACGGCACCGGCTTCAAGCGCTCGCTCGACGGCGACACCGACAAGACCCTGGCCGCCCGGCTCACGCTGACCCCGTTCGCCCCGTGCTGCCAGGCCCTGGCGCCGCTCGAGCTGGGGGCGCTGGTCTCGGTGCCGCTGGCCCAGGAGGAGGCATCGGGCGCGCCCCGCAACGTCTACGCCGCCTTCATCGGCTACCGCCACGACTGGTTCCGCGTCGGCTACCAGTTCTTCTACCAGGACGATCGGAGCGGCGACACGGACCGCGAGGGGATGGGCCACGCCGCCTACCTGCGCTTCGAGACCCCGTGGGGCGTGGGCCTCCTGGGCCGGTTCCACGTCTGGGACTCCGACTTCGACGGGGACCACAACCTGCGTACGATGAAGCTGCTGGCCGGCGCGTTCTACTCCCCGGTCAGCTACCTCACCGTGGCCGTCACCGACTCGATCATCTGGACCGCCGACGACACCGACGCCGAGGACCCGCCCACCGAGAACACGCTGCTGGTCAGCTCCGAGTTCCGCTTCTAGCCCGGCGGATCGTTTAGCGCCCGACGACCCCCTTGGCCTGTTCCGCCTCCGTCGCCTCCTCGCCCCAGATCAGGTTGCGGGCGACGAAGAAGTCGACCGCCGTCCACAGCAGCATCACGCCGGCGAGGGCGAAGGTGGTCCAGAAGGCCGGGCTCCACGGGCGCCCGTCGTGCGCCAGCTGCAGCACGAGCCAGCCGCCCGTCGCCAGCACCGCGGCCCGCAGCGGGTAGACCCAGCGGTACGGCAGGTAGCCCTCGTGGCAGCGCAGGTTGTCCACCGCGCCGGAGGTGAACTCGGTCGCCAGCAGCACGATGCACAGCGTCGCCGTCTCCGGCCGCTCGACCATGAACAGCGGGATCCCGATGCCCGCCACGACCGACCACAGGATCCGCCCCAGGTCGTCGAGCCGGCGTCCGGAGCCGTGGAGCAGCACCGAGCCGGTCACGCCGAAGTAGTCGACCGCCGAGGCGACGGTGAAGGCCACGACGACCCCCCAGTACACGTCCGGCGCCAGCGCCGGGCCCGCGAACAGCCGGACCAGGAAGGCCACCAGCGTCATTCCGGCCGGCACCCAGACCAGCGGGCGGAACTCCCCGGTGGCGAGCCGCCGCCACACCGCGAACGCCAGGTACACGCCGGCGATGACCCCGAGCAGCCCGAGCACCCGGCCGTCGTCGGGCATCCGGTAGACGATGTAGATCATCGCGAGACCGCCCATCTGGACCGCGGTCTTGAGCTTGGCCAGGATGCTGGTCTTGACGTGCCTGCCCCGCAGGCTCATCGCGCTGCGCAGCGACGTGATGATGAAGTCCCGGAACACCATCAGCGCCATCACCGCCGGATGGACCAGGTCCAGGGCGAAGCACAGCACGAGGGCGGCGGCCATGAAGACCTTGTCGGCCACCGGGTCGAGCAGGGCGCCGAGCACCGAACCGCCCCAGCGGCGGGCCATCCAGCCGTCGAGCATGTCCGTGAAGCCGATCACGGCGAGCAGCACGATCGCCCACCAGTGCCAGTTCACGGGCGCGTACAGCACCATCGCGCACGGCACCGGCAACAGGGCGATGCGCAGGATGGTCACGTGGTTCGCCGTGATGGGCGGCCCGGTCCAGCGTGGCATCGGCGGCATCCTGGGGGTCGGGTGTCCGGATGTCAAGCAACGTCGAGGGGTTCCGTGGAAATGGGGGCCGGACCCAAGAAACCGCGCCGCCCCGGCGTCTCCTCATCGGCGGCGGGCTCCGGGACCTCGAGCGAACGCCGTCCGGGGGCGCGCCGAATCCCGGCGCGCCGGCCGCGGCCGGTCGAAGGCGACAGGCTGAAGTCGTGGGGGTTGATCGTCCGGGAGGGCCGGCGGTAGAATGTGCCGCCCTGTGTGTCCGCGGCGGGCCTCAAGCCCCCGCATCAACAGGAAAGAAGACTGTCGATGAAGATCACGTGTCCCAGTTGCTCGGCCCGCTACTCGATCGACGACGCCAAGGTGAAGGGCAAGGCCTTCAAGTTCACCTGCAAGAAGTGCGGGCAGACGCACGTGTATCGCGGCACCGGCGACGGTGCCGCGGCCGTCACCGGAGGAGCGGCCGCGGCGCCGGCGGCCGGCGGGGCACCTGCGGGGGGCGGATACGAGGAAGAGGCCGTCTGGTACGTGGCGGTCGGCGAGGAACAGCAGGGCCCCTACACCGTCCAGCAGATCCGCGAGTATGCCCAGTCGGACCAACTCGATCCCGAGTCCTTCCTGTGGAAGGAAGGGATGGAGGACTGGCTCCCCTACCAGCAGATTCCGGAATTCGCCGACCTGAGCGTGGGCGGCGGTGACATGGGCGCCGGGGCGGCTCCGCCCGCCGAGTCCCCGGCCGACTCGCCCTTCGCGGGCCTTCCCGACGACGTGACCGTCGCCTCGCCGTTCGCCGCCGCGGCTCCGCCGGCCGATTCCGGCGACCTG
>CAZMRP010000660.1:1510-3428 GCA_964568275.1 uncultured Myxococcales bacterium | reverse complement strand
GGTCGAGGCCCGTCTCGTAGCGCGCGACCCAGCGCAGGGCGCGGACCGACAGGCCGTCCAGGTCGCGCGACCGTTCGACCGCCGCCGCGCGGCCCTCGAGCCGCAGGAACGCGGGCAGCGACTGGCCGTGGTAGATCGTGCTGCGGCCCTCGACCGCGAGGAACAGGTGCCTGAACTCCTCGAAGAACCCGGGCGCCAGCTCCGCGGGCAGACGTTCCTTGCGGCCGCGGGCGACGTCCCGCAGCAGCGCCAGCGCGTCGAACCCGGCCAGGCGCGCGTTGCGCGTGGCGAGCAGGTTGCGCAGGACCCGCAACCCGTTGCGGACCACGACCGCCTCGAGCGCCCCGGCGGCATGGCCCGAGCCCTCGGGCGCCAGCTCCACCTCGGAAAGCCGACGGGCCAGCGCCCGCCGGGCGTCCTCGAGCGACCGCGAGCGGGCGAGCGCGCCCCACAGCCGGGGTGACGCCCGCCGAACCTCGTTCACGAGTCGGAGAGGCGACGGCTTCGACGGCTCGTGCATTCGGCACACTCCTGTTGCCGCACGACAGCTTGCCGACGGCCTGACCGCGCCCGGAACGTGCCCTCGCCCCTCCCGACCATGCGTCCGGGATGGAGGAAACCGGGCTCTCCCGCCGCGTTCGGCGTCGGACCCGTGGGCACAACCGTCGGCGGCGTCGTCCCGATCGTGTACGGACGGCAACCACCGGTGTCAAGCGAAACAGGCCGTTCCGCCGGAGAAGTGCGCGAATCACCGACTGACAGGCCACCACTCGTCTGCTACGGTAGGTGCCTCCTGAGGAGGACTCGATGGAGTACGAGACGATCCGGTGGGAACGCGACGGGGCGGTCGGCATCGTCCGCCTCCATCGTCCGGAGCGGATGAACGCGGTCATCGAGCAGATGTACCTGGAGCTGCTGGACTGCCTGGCGGCGGCGGGGCGGGACGACGGCGTGCGCGTGCTGCTGCTCACCGGGTCGGTGCTGCGCCGCGACGGGCAGGAGAAGCAGGCGTTCTGCGCCGGTGCCGACCTGAAGAAGCACGACACCGGCGAGCGGACGCACGCGCAGCAGCGGGCCTACATCGAGCTGGCGCACGAGGCGACGCGACGGATCCACGAGTTCGAGAAGCCGGTGCTCGCCGTGCTGAACGGGCCGGCGCGCGGTGCCGGGACCGAGCTGGCGCTCGCCTGCGACGTCATCCTGATCGCGGAGGAGGCGTCGCTGGCGTTCCCGGAGACGTCGCTCGGGACGTTCGTCGGGGGCGGAGCGACCAGTCATCTGCCGCGGCTGGTGGGACCGGCGCGGGCCAAGGAGCTGATCTACACGGGGCGCGTGGTCGACGGCCGGGAGGCCGTGGCCCTGGGCCTGGCGACGCGCTGTTTCCCGGTCGCCCGGCTGTTCGACGAGGCGTTGGCCCTGGCCCGTTCGCTGGCGGAGAAGGCCCCGTTGTCGATGCGGTTCGCCAAGCGGCGCCTGCAGCAGTGGCCGGCGCCGGACCTCGCGACGGTGCTGCAGCTCGAGACCGACGCGATCCTGCACTGCATGGACACCGAGGACTGGCGCGAGGGGGTGCGGGCGTTCGGCGAGAAGCGCAAGCCCGAGTTTCGCGGGGTGTGAGATGGGTCTGGAGCGGATCTTCCACGCGCAGTCGGTGGCCATCGTCGGCGCCTCGCAGGACGAGCGGAAGCGGGGGTTCCAGGCGATCCAGGCGTTGCGGCGGTGCGGATTCGAGGGGCAGGTCTATCCGGTGCACCCGAAGGAGGAGAGCGTCCTCGGTCTGCGGTGCTACCGGACGCTCGAGGAGATTCCCGGGCCGGGGGAGTTGGCGGTGCTGACTACGCCGGCGACGACGATGCCGGGGCTGCTCGCGCAGTGCGGGGGCACGGGGGTCTGCGGGCCGGTGGATAGCGCGGGCGGG
>CAZMRP010000660.1:0-1500 GCA_964568275.1 uncultured Myxococcales bacterium | reverse complement strand
CGGCGGCCAGGACCTGCACGGCTTCCTTGCAACCCTGCCGCGCCACGGCAGGCACCATGGCGAAGCCTTCCACTATGTCTCGCCCAACAGCGATCTTCTCGGCTGGGTTCTCGAGCGGGCGGCGGGCCAGGACTATGCCGCGATGCTCGCCGATCGCATCTGGAAGCCGATGGGCGCCGGAGACGAAGCTTATGTGACGGTCGACAATTCCGGGGCTGCACGCGCAGTGCGGGCGCAAGGGGTTCGGAGGGGCGGTGGTGAGCGCGGGCGGGTTCGGCGAGCTGGGGGAGAAGGGCCGGCTGCTCCAGGAGCAGTTGGTGCAGGCGGCGCGGCGGCACCAGGTCCGCGTGGTCGGACCGAACACCAGCGGGATCATCAACGTGCGTCGCGGCCTGAACCTGGCGGGGATCGCGGACGTGCCGCGCGGCGACATCGCGCTGCTGTCCCAGTCGGGGAACATGGCGCTGCACCTGATCACCGAGGCGGCGCTGAAGACCCAGAAGGGGTTCTCGTACTACGTCGGCGTGGGCAACGAGGCCGACATCAAGTTCCACGAGTACCTCGAGTTCTTCGCGGCGGACCCGGGGACGCGGGCGATCGTGATCTACGTGGAGGGGCTGAGCGACGGGCGGCGGTTCCTGCAGCAGGCGTACCTCGCATCGCGGGACAAGCCGATCGTACTGCTGAAGAGCGGCCGCTCGTCCAAGGGCCGGAGGGCGGCGGGGTCGCACACCGGGGCGCTGGCGGGGATCTCGGAGGTGGCCCGCACGGCGTTCGGGCGGGCGGGGATCGTCACGATCGAGAATTCGGACGAGCTGTTCCCGGCGGCGGAGGCGCTGGCGAGCCTGCCGCCGATGCGGGGCCGGCGGGTGGCGATCCTCGCGGACGGCGGCGGGCACGCCACGCTGGCGGCCGACGTGCTCAGCGACCACGACGTGGAGATCCCCGAGCTGTCGAAGGCCACGCGCGAACGGCTGCGGGCGGTGCTGCCGCCCAACGCCACGCTGCGCAACCCGATCGACGTCGCGGGGGGCACCGACTCCGACCCCGGCGTGTTCGCCACCTGCGCCCGCGTGCTGCTCACGGACCCGCACATCGACGGCCTGCTGCTGGTGGGGCTGTTCGGCGGCTACGGCATCCGCTTCGCCGAGCGGCTGAAGTTCATCGAGGAGGACGCGGCGCACCAGATGGGAAAACTGGTGGCGGAGACGCGCAAGCCGCTGGTGGTCCACAGCCTGTACCGGTTCGCCAAGCCGCACTCGCTGGAGCTGCTGCGCTACTACGGCATCCCGGTCTACGACTCGCTGGACGTGGCCTGCAAGTGCGTCGCGGTGCTGTCGTCCTACGGCCACTACCTGGCCACGCACCACCAGCGCACGAACTTCGTGCTCGACTGGGGTGCCGGCGCGAAGCAGCGCGGTCGGGCGCTGATCGACGGGGCGCTGGCCGAGGGCCGCAACCTGCTGCTCGAGCACGAGGCGCGGGAGCTGCTGCGGCTGC
>CAZMRP010000659.1:0-3445 GCA_964568275.1 uncultured Myxococcales bacterium | reverse complement strand
GTCCGACGCGCGCGCGCTGACCTTCTGGCTCGCCGAGCGCTGCGAGGTCCGGCTGGCCGGGTCGGTGGTGTCGGACGACCGGCTGCTGGAGCTGGCGCGTGCCTTGGACATCCCCGCGTTGCGCCGGGAGTGCGCGCGGCGGGAGGCGGCGGACGGGACGGCGGTCTACGAGCCCTGAGCGGTCGTGCGGCGAGAGGACGGCGCGCCGGCGGCTCGGATCGCGCGAGCGGGGCAGGTCGAAGGCCGCGTTGATGTCGGCGAAAGGGGAAGCGGTGGGCGGTCAGCCTCCGGACGCGGGCCGCTCTGGGCTAGCGGTCCTTCCAGACCGGCTTGCGCTTCTCGGAGAAACTCGCCAGGCCCTCGCGTACGTCCTCGGTGCGGTACAGGTCGGCGAGGAAGATCGCGCCGGCGCGGTCGAGCGCGGCGGCGATCGGGATGCCGTCGCACTGGTCGGCGGCGCGTACGGCGAGCCGCAGCACGCTGGCGCTGCCGCGGGCCACGCGGCCGACGAAGGCCTTGATCGCGTCCTCGGCGCCCTCCGCGGGCAGCACGGCGTTGGCCAGGCCGACCTGGAACGCGCGCTGGGCGTCGATCCGGTCGCCGGTCAGCATCAGCTCCATCGCCACGGCGCGGGGAATGCGGCGCGGCAGCGCCGCAGCGGCGATCGGCGGGAAGAACCCGAGGTTGATCTCCGGCACGCCGAAGCTCCCCTTGGGCCCCATCAGGATCAGGTCGCAGAACAGCACGACCTCGGCGCCCCCGCCCAGCGCGGCGCCCTCGACGACGGCCACCGTGGGCACCGACGCCGCGCGCATCGTCTGGAACAGGCGTCCGAAGGCGGTGATCATCGCCGGCGCCTGGTCCGGGGCGTGAGCGCCGACCTCCACGCCCGCCGAGAACGCCTTGCCGCGGGCCCGCAGCACGACCACGCGCGTCTTCGGGTCGCGGCCGGCCTCCTCGAAGGCGGCGGTCAGCTCGTCGATCATCGGCAGGTCGAACACGTTGACCGGCGGCTTGTCGAGCGTCAACGTGCGCACGCCCTCCGCGAACGACACGTCGATGGTTTTCCCCTCGGCCATCGGGATGCTCCTTTCTCCGCGGGCGGGTTGTCCCGGGCGTTCGCGGTCGTACCACCGAGGCGTCGGAGCGTCAACGGGGCCCGTACC
This sequence comes from uncultured Myxococcales bacterium, assembly GCA_964568275.1. Lineage (GTDB taxonomy): Bacteria > Myxococcota_A > Polyangia > DRWM01 > JAAZOP01 > JAAZOP01. The sequence goes on along the minus strand of CAZMRP010000659.1, from coordinate 2,279 downwards.
GCCGGGGCCCGTACCGCCGCTCGAACGCGGTCGTGGCCGTCGCAGACGTCGTTGGGGAGTCGTGGGAGGGCGTGCAGGTCCGGTGCGCAGAGGGCCGTCGAGCGCGAGCGCGACGACGGGTGCGAGAGGCCGCTGCCGCGAGGGCGCGAGGCGGGTATACTGCGGGGGACGGAGGTGGGCGATGCGTGCGACGGGACTCGGTCGGGGGCTGCTCTGGGTCACGGTGGCGGCGTGGCTGCCGGCCGCTCCGGCGGCGGCGGACGAGGCGCCGGAGCTGGTGGTGCGGGCGGCGTGGGGCGGCGGCGAGGGCGAGCTGGGACGGAGCGGCGGGGACGAATCGGCGCCGCAGGGCCCGATGAGCTTCGCCGTGGCGCCGACGGGCGAGGTCCTGGTGCTCGACCAGGTCAATCGCCGCGTGGCGCGCTTCGACGCCCGCGGCCGCTGGCTCGGCGCGGTGCCCGTGGGCCTCGACACCTTCCAGGACCTGGCGCTCGCCCCCTGCGGGCAGTTCGTGCTGCTGGACCGGCTGGCCGCGCAGGTCGTGCGGGTGCTCGACGCCGGCGGCGTGGTGTTGGCCGAGACGCAGCTGCTGGGGTTCGGGATCGAGGAGGGGGGCGGGACGACCGCGCTGTTCTCGCGGGACGACGGGGTGTGGGTCGAGTACGACCACCGGCGTTCGGTGCGGGTGCTCGACGCGCAGTTCGCGGAGCCGTTCTACCGGGTCGAGCGCACGGGCCGGCCGCTGGTCGGGGGGCTGCAGGGCCACGCCCGGCTGGCGGGAAGGGCGGCGGTGGAGGTCTGGACGGTCGATCCGGCGCGGGACGTGATCGCGGCGCAGGCCGAGCTGCGGTTCGAGACGCCGGTGCGGCGGATCGCGGCGCTGGCCGGGGACGCGCAGGGGCGGGTCGTGCTGGCGGCGCATTTGTGGAACGAGGACCCCGAGACCTTCGCGGCGACGGACGAGGTGCTGGAGCTGCGGGTGCTGGACGCGGCGCTGGCCGAGCGGCGCCGGTTCTCGACGACGCCGTCGGTGGGGGCGTGGGAGCAGTTCAAGGAGTTCGAGGTGACCTCGGAGGGGGCGGTCTGGCAGCTGGCGTTCGTGGCCGAGGGGGTGGAGGTGCGGCGGTGGCGGCCGTGAGGCGCGCGGCGTTCACGGCGCTGGTCGCCTGGCTGGCCGCTCCGGTCGTCGCGCCGGCGGACCCGGCGGAGATGACGCGCGACGAGATCATCAACCTGGCGATCTCGGGCGTCGGCTACTCCTACTGGTGGGGCAACGGCTGCTGGCGCACCGACGGGACGCAGCACGGGTCGTGTTCGGGCAGCTGTCCGTCGTGCACGCACACCGGCAGCTACGGCGCCGACTGCTCGGGGTTCGCGGCCAAGGTCTGGCAGGTGCCGAGCCCGATCGCCGTCTCGAGCTGCTCGCACCCCTATTCGACCTGGCACTTCACCTGCACCGAGACCTGGTGGCGTGCGATCAGCCGCGAGTCGCTCGAGAAGGGCGACTGCGCCTCGTACCGCAGCGGCGGGTGTCCCGGCAGCGGGGGCCACATCGTGGTCTTCGAGCGGGGCGATCCGTGGGGTTCGATGTGGACCTACGAGGCCAGCGGCTGCTCGTCGGGCATCGTGCACCAGAGCCGCACGCTGTCGTCGTCCTACCGGGCGATCGAGCGGGTGCGGTTGGGCAGCGCGTGCGTGCCGGCGACGGAGGTCTGCAACGGGCGCGACGACGACTGCGACGGGACGATCGACGAGGGCGACGTGTGCCTGATCGCCGAGGAGGTGCTGCAGCAGGTGGCGCAGTACGACGGCGGCGGGAACAGCGACATCGACGGCGACGGGCTGGCCGACGTCTGCGCCCGCGCCGGGGCCGGCTGGCGCTGCCACGCCTCGACCGGCGCGGCGTTCGGCGGGGAGATCGCGGGGCCCGCGCTGTCCGACGCCTCGGGCTGGGACGACCCGACGAACTACTCGACGATCCGGATGGGCGACATCGACGGCGACGGGTTGGCCGACGTCTGCGCGCGGGCCAACGCGGCGTTCCACTGCTGGAAGTCCACGGGCGCCGGGTTCTCGGCCGGGATCGAGGGCCCGCCGCTGTCCGACGCCTCGGGCTGGGACGCCAACCCCTACCTGACGACGATCCGGCTCGCCGACTTCGACGGCGACGGCCGGGACGATCTGTGCGCCCGGGCCGCGGCGGGCTGGCGCTGCTACCCCTCGACGGGCGACGGCTTCGGCGCCGCGGCGACCACCGAGCGGATGTCCGACGCCTCGGG
>CAZMRP010000658.1:0-3459 GCA_964568275.1 uncultured Myxococcales bacterium | reverse complement strand
AGCGCCTGGTCCAGCACCTCGCGCTCCGCCTCGGGCAACAGCCCGCCGGGATCGCGCCCCTCGGGGAGCCGCGCCCAGCGCACGGCGAGCCCCGCGGCGGACAGCACCGGGAAGTCCTTGCGCGCCGCGTTGCGGCCGGCGGCGTCGGCGTCGAGCAGCAGCACCACGCTCTCCGCGCCGAGCCGCGACAGCACCGTGGCCTGCTCGGGGGTGAGCGCCGTGCCGAGCGGCGCCAGCACGTTGGGGTGCCCCAGCTCGTGCACCGCCAGCAGGTCGAAGTTGCCCTCCACCAGCACCACCGACCGGCGCGCGCGGAGCTCCTGGCGCGCCTGCGGCAGGCCGAGGAAGCTGCGGCCCTTGCGGTACAGCGGCGTCTCCGGCGAGTTGATGTACTTGGCCGCCTCGCCGCCGTCCTTCTGCTCCTCGAGCCCGGGCAGGATGCGGCCCGAGAAGGCGATCACCTGGCCGCGCAGGTCGAGCACCGGGAACATCAGCCGGGCGCGGAAGCGGTCGTAGTGGCCGCCGCCGCTGCGCGGCACGACCAGACCCATCGTCTCGAGGTCCTGGGGCGAGTGGCGGGCGGACTGCAACGCGCCGGCCAGCCGGTCCCAGGCCTGCGGCGCGTAGCCCAGCCCGAACCGCTCGGCCAGCTCGCGGGAGACGCCGCGGTCGGCGAGATACGCGCGCGCCGGCGCCCCGGCGGCATCCTCGAACAGCATCCGCTTGAAGAACGCCTGGGCCTCGTCCAGCGCCCGGCGCCACCGCTCCCGCCGCTGGTCGGACTCGGCGTCCGGCCGCCGGCCGCGCCCGAACTCCTCGGGCACCTCGAGCCCCACGCGGGACGCCAGCTCGCGCACCGCCTCGGAGAACGACAGCCCCTCCATCTCCATCAGGAACGAGAGCGCGTCGCCGCCGCGCTGGCAGCCGAAACAGTGGTAGATCTGCCGCTCGCGGTTGACGTGGAACGACGGCGTCTTCTCCTGGTGGAACGGGCACAGACCGAGATACGACCGCCCGGCCCGCTTTAGCTGGACGTGGGCTCCGAACACCTCGACGATGTCCGTTCGGTCGCGCAGGTCCCGAACGAAACCGGCCGGAATCAAGACCGAACCACCTTCCAGCCCGGGCCATCCGACCCCGGCGACGTTCCCCCCACCCTTCAACGCGGCTCCGGACGACCCTCTTCCCTCGGACAGCGGCGCACTTTGGCCTACCCCCAGGCGCAAAGGCGAGCGGAGTATAGCGAGGAAAGTCCGAGCGTCAAGAAGAAGTCGAGGTTTCGGGAGGGGGGTGCCCGGCGGGGGTCCGCAGGGCCCGGGGGACCCGCCCGTGGAGCACGGGGGGACGGGGGGAACGGCGGGTGATCCTTGGTGGAGCTGATGGGAGTCGAACCCACGGCCTCTTGAATGCCATTCAAGCGCTCTCCCAACTGAGCTACAGCCCCAACCTCCCTCCCCGGCAGCACCGGGAGCCGGCTACATACCAGAGCGCATGCGCCGCGGTCAAGCGGGTCGGCGGGGGAACGAACGTCCGGATCAACTGGCGTCGATGCCGTCGGCGGACGGAGGGACGGACGGCTTGGAGCGCTTGCGGCGGGTCCGCTTCGCGGCGGGCGCCGCGGCCGCCGGGCCCTTGGAGGGTCGACGCGGGGCCGCGCGGCGACGCGCGACCTTGGGGACCGCCGGCATGTCGGCCCGGGGGGAAGCCGCCGGCTCGGCCGCGGGCTCGCACTCGAAGCTGTCGGGCCCGGAGGGCCGGCAGACGAACTCGATCTCCTCGGGCGGCGCCGGCGGGGCGTGCCCGATCAGGCGTTCGAGGGCGCCGTGGACGAAGCCGGGGACGCGGAGGCGGCGCTCCGCGATCTGCTGCAGCAGCTGTTCGCCGGCCGCCTGCACCAGCCGGATGCCCTCGGTGAGGAGGTCGATCCCGGTCCCCTTGACCCGCTGCCACACTTCCCGGATCCGATCCTGCATCAACTCGATCCTTTCGCGGTGCGAGGCGGGCCGTTGGGGGACGCGACTACTCTTCCTCGTCGACCGAGTCGTCGTCGTCGAGCGACTCGTCGATCTCCTCGTCGTCGACGTCCTCCTCCTCCTCTTCCTCTTCCTCGTCCTCCTCCGGCCGCATGTCCTCGAACCGGAGCTCGATGTCGATCTCGGCGAAGCGGGTCTCGAGGGTCTCGAACAGGGAATCGACGTCGTCCATGCCCCACTCTTCGAGGATCTCGTTGATGAAGTCCGGGAAGTCGCCGGAGGAAAGGCGCTTCTCGATCTCGTCGGTCTGCTCGTCCGAAAAGGCCTTGACGAGATCCTCGGACAAGGCTTCGTAGTCACCGTCTTCGATCGCGTCGAGCGACGCATTGCGGAGTTCGCGAACAGTCCGCCGGTCGAAGTAGATCTCCATCAGCCTCGCCTTTCCGCGCGACGGGGTCTGCGCGCCGGGCGGGATTATAGGTGGGGTCGGATCGGTGTCAACCGCCGAATGCAGCGCCGAATGCGCGGGAAGCGTTCCGGAAATGGCGGCCGCGTCCGAGCCCCGGCGGCTCCGGTCGGACGCCGTCGCCGACGGCTGCGGGAGCGCCGCACCGGACACGGCCTCCGTCGGTCTCCCGGTCCGACCCCGCGCGGGGTGCTTCCCTTCGCGCGTACAATCGGGTACAAAGGGCCGCATGGACGAACCGGCCGCGGGACCGGCGGGGGGAGAAGCAGCGTTGCCCGAAGGCATCGTCGTCCGGTGTTTCGCGCGGACCGACGTCGGGCTGTTGCGCGAGCACAACGAGGACGACTTCCTCGCCGCGGATCTGACGCGTCGCGTGCGCACGTTGCTCCCGGACGTCCAGGAACACGTGTTGGGGCCCGGCGGTTCGCTGTTCGTGGTCTGCGACGGGATGGGAGGCGCCGCGGCGGGCGAAGTGGCGAGCCGGACCGCGGTGGACACGATCTACGAGCGGCTGACGCTGGGCGACCCGCCGGCGAACTGGGACGAACTGGTCGGGCGGCTGGACCTGGCGATCATCGAGGCCGGCCACCGCATCTACCAGATGGCGCGCATCGACCAGGAGCGGCGCGGGATGGGCACGACCTGCACCGCGGCGGCGCTGATCGACGGCCGTCTGTTCGTGCACCAGGTGGGCGACTCGCGCTGCTACATCCTGCGCCGGGGCGTGCTGCTGCAGGTGACGCGCGACCAGTCGCTGCTGACGCAGCTGATCGAGGCCGGCCAGGTCCGGCCGGAGGACGCCGCGAACTTCGAGCACTCCAACATCATCCTCCAGGCGCTCGGCACCACCGAGATGGTCAACACCGACGTGACGTTCCTGGACCTCCGGCGCGGCGACACGATGCTGCTGTGCTCGGACGGCCTGTCCGGCATGGTGGACGACCCCGCGATCCGGACGATCCTCGAGGAGAACCCGGAGCCGCTGGCGGCCTGTCGCGCGCTGACCGAGGCGGCCAACCG
>CAZMRP010000657.1:0-3459 GCA_964568275.1 uncultured Myxococcales bacterium | reverse complement strand
CGGAGGCCCCGCCGGACGCGCCCTTGACGCCGCCCGCGCCGGACGCCAATCTTACGGCCGAAGAGAAGGGAGACCCGACGCCATGACCAGACTCCTGGCTACGCTCGCCGCGTGCGGCTGCCTGATGCTCGGCGGATGCGATCTGGCCTTCAACGAGTGCGGGACCGAAGGTCTGCACTGCGAGGGGGACGAGAGCGTCTGCGTCTGCGCGACGGGCCGCTGCGCCGAGCCGGACCACCGCTGCGCCAGCGGGTTGCACTACGTCGGCGGGCGCTGCGTGCCGGAGTCCGCGGCCTTGAGCGCCATCCAGTCGACCCCCGAGAACCCGAACGGCTGCTTCCTGGACGGCGGGTCCGACTAGCCCGGGACCGGCCGGCCGAAGCGATTCCCCGCGCTTGAGCGGAAGCGGCGAACCGTGGTAGCACGTCGCTCACCCGCGAAGGAGTGAGCGCCATGTCGATCCTGGATCGCGCGTTGCAACTGGGCCAGCAGGTCCTCGAATTCCCGAGCCGGCGACCGGACGGCGAGCTGGTGGAGACACCGCACCCGTACCGCCGGATGCTGCCGTTCATGATGCGGGGCCGGAACGAGTCGGTCGTCTACTACGACGACCCGGCCCGGGCCGAGAAGCTGCTGGACTTCATCCCGCGGGCCAGCCAGGCCTTCGGGTTCGAGGTCGACATCACCCATTGCCTGGTGGCCGCCTGCCGCAAGGGGCTGTGGGAGAACCCGCGGATGAACCAGTTCATCGCGGGCCGCCGGCTGTACCGCCGGAAGCACAACGAGCTGACCTTCTCGATGAAGCGCAAGCGCATGGACAAGGAGGCCAAGCTCTCCGCGGTCAAGCTCGTCGTCGACGACCGGACCGAGACGTTCCGCCAGCTCTGCGAGCGGATCAACTCCCACATCCACGTCGAGCGGTCGGGCGAGGAGACCTACAGCGACAAGGAGGTCAACCTCCTCTCGCGGATTCCGCGGCCGTTCATGGACGCGGGCATCTCCGCGCTGCACTGGCTCGACTACCACAACCTGGTGCCCGGCAGCTTCATCCGCAACGACGGGTTCTACACCAGCATCTTCATCGCGAACCTGGGCAGCCTGGGGATGCACGCCGGATACCACCACCTCTACGAGTACGGCACCTGCCCGCTGTTCATGATGGTCGGCAAGCTCGAGGATCGGGCGGTGGTCGAGGACGGGAAGATCGTGGCCCGCAAGTTCCTGCCGGTCCGCTGGACCTACGACGAGCGGATCGACGACGGCCTCACCTCCAAGTACGGCATGCAGTCCGTGCGCGAGGGGCTCGAGAACCCCGACGAGGCCTTCGGTCTCCGCTGAGTCAGCGCTTCGCGCTCGCCTTGCGGATGTCGCTGTCGAACATCGCGTGCGCGATGCCGGGCAGCATGCGGTAGGCCCACTCCTGGATCCGGGCCGAGGCGCTGGGCACGATCTGGAACTGGCCCTTGGCCATGCCGCGCACCAGCGCGTCGGCCACGTACTCGGCGGACAGCGCCTTCACGTTGCCCGCAATCGCCCGCGTCTCGGCCGGCTTGTACGGGTCCTCGAACTTGAGCTGCGGGGTCTCGGTGTCCGGCGGGTAGCAGACCGACACCCGGATCCCGTGCGGCTTCAGCTCGCAGCGCAGGGCCTGGGCGAACCCGCGGACGGCGAACTTGCTGGCCGAGTAGGCCGTGTAGCCGAAGATGCCGATCAGGCCGGCGAAGGACGACATCATCGCCACGTGCCCGTGCTTCCGCTCGAGCAGGCCCGGCAGCACGGTCCGGATCAGGTGCACCGGCCCCAGGAAGTTGGTCTGCATCATGTCGTCGAACTGCCCGTCGGGCAGCTCGAGGAACCGGCCGGGCATCACCACGCCGGCGTTGCTGATCAGCACGTCCACCGGGAAGCCCGCCAGGACGCCCGGGAGCTTCGCGTCCACGGCCGCCCGGTCGCGCAGGTCGAGCGACAGCGTCCGGACCGCCTCGGCGTCCGAAGCGATCGCGTCCAGCTCGGCCTTCGCCTGCGCCAGCTTGGCCTCGTCGCGGGCCACCAGCAGCAGGTGCGCGCCGTGCCGCCGCAGCAGCCTGGCGGTCGCCAGACCGATGCCGCTCGAACCACCGGTCACCAGGACCCGTTCGTTCCGGAAGTAGTCCATGCCCCCACCTGTTCGGGAAAGCTGCAACCGAGAGGGTGACGCCGGGCGAAGGCCCGGCGCCGGCGACGTCAGGCCGCCTGCTCCTTCTCCACGGCCGTCTTGTGCAGCAGGTCCACCAGCTCGTTGACGTTGTTGAGCTTGGCGAGCTCGGCGCGGGGCACCTTGATCTTCAGGTCGCGCATCGTGCAGGAAACGACCTCCACGATGTCCAGGCTGTTGGCGCCCATGGCCTTCATCGACTTGGCCGGGTCGAACTTCGCCTCGTCCATGTCCTCGACGTTGTCGGCGAGGTGCTGCTTGATGATCTTGAGGATGTCTTCCTTCGTCGGTGCTGCCATCGTGTCTGCTCCTTGTGGTTCCGTTCCGCGTCGGACGCGTCTCTAGCCGACCGGCGGCCGGATTACAAGCCGTACTCGCCCCGGTGCTCGAACAGGCGCATCAGGTTGTTGCCGAAGCAGACCCCCTTGTCGAGCAGGATCACCTGCCCGGACACCGCGTCCATCAGCCCGCTCGTCAGGGCCACGACCGCGTCGGCGACCTCGCTCGCCTCCATCACGTAGTCGCTGCCGCCGTACTTCCGGAGGAACGGCTCGAACTCGGGCCCGAAGGTCGTCTGCAACGAGTCGGTGGCCACCGGGCGGGCCCGGAGCACGTTCAGCCGGATGTCCTCGTCCCACAGCAGGGTGTTCAGGTACCGGCAGAAGGTCTCCATGACCTTCTTCGAGGCCGCCACGAAGTCGTAGCCCGGATAGTAGTTCTCCACCCCGTCGCTCGACAGGCCGATCGCGTACCGCGGGTAGCGGCCGAAGAGCTGCTGGTGGTGCTGCAGGTAGCCCACGAAGGGCCAGGCGCTGTAGCCGATGCTGCGCTGCAGGTCGCGCCGCTGGTAGCCTTCCAGCGCCCCGGTCACCTGGGCGAAGGCCACGTTGCTCACCAGGACCTCGAGCCCCGCGTGGTCCTTCCGGATGGTCTCGAGCAGGCGGACGGTGTCCGCGTCCTGGGCCACGTCGGCCTCGAGCACCACGGGGAGGCCCGCGTCCGCCTCGGCGAACCGGGCGCGGACCGCCTCCTCCGGGACCGAGCCCCACTTGTGGGTGAGGTACACGTGGGCGCCCAGGCGGCCGTAGGCCAGCCCGGTGGCCAGGCCGATGCCCTTGGTGCCGCCGGTGACCAGCACGGCCTTGCCGCGAAAGTCGTTGGGGAGGGTGATCACGGCAGTCCGTACTCCTCGCGGTGTCGGTACATCCGCATCAGGTTGTCCGCGAACGGGCTGCCCTTGTCCACGTTGAGGATCTGCCGGTTGA
>CAZMRP010000656.1:0-3463 GCA_964568275.1 uncultured Myxococcales bacterium | reverse complement strand
CCGGAACCGTAGGTCAGGGCGGCCCGGGCGCGGCGGGCTCCTCGCAGCACGGGACGCAGCGGCCGTCCACGCAACGCTCGTTGTCGCCGCACGGGGCGTCGCAGGCGCCGCAGGACGTCTGCGCGGTGGCGAGGTCGAGGCACACGCCGGCGGCGTCGGGCGGGTCGAGCGCCTCCCACGGCGCCGTCTCGCGCGGGCAGAACGTCCGACCGTCCCCGCAGCGGCATTCGCCGGCGACGCACTCGGCCGCTGCGGGACACGTCCGGTTGCAGCCGCCGCAGTGCGCCGGATCGGTCGCCGGGTCCACGCACCATCGTTCGAACCGCCCCAGCGTCGCGGGGTCGTTCCAGCGCCACGGCTCGCCCTCCGGGTCGGGCGGTTCGCCCGCGGGCCCGTAACCCGTCGCCTCGTCGTCCGGGAGCGGCACGAGACACCGCGTGCGGCCCGGCTCGCAGGTGCAGTCGCCGTCCACGCAGGAGGCGTCGGGCGGGCAGGCGTTGCCGCAGGCCCCGCAGTGCGACGGGTCGCTCGTCAGGTCGGCGACCCGGCAGCGCACGGGGTCGCGGCGGTCCCCGTAGGCCCGGTCGTCCGTGCGGCAGCCGGCGTCCTGGGGGCGCCGCCAGCGCGGCTCGGAGGCCGGATCCGCGGCCTCGAGCCGGTCGCCGCAGAGCGTCGCGCCTTCCGGGACGGCGCACCGTCCGGCGACGCACGCCACGCCTTCCGGGCAGCTCACGTGGCAGCCGCCGCAGTGGTCCGGGTCGTCCGCCGGCCGCACCGTGCCGCCGCCGCAGTCGGCGTAGCGCACGGGGACGCACGAGCCGGCCACGGCGAGCAGGGCCGTGAGGGCGAGCCAGCGCAAGGCGGTCACGGTGTCCCTCCGCCGGAGAGGAACCAGGCGAAGATCGGGTCGAACAGCAGCGTGTGGGTGAGCAGCGGGCAGTCGCCGTCGACGCACCCCTCGCGGTCCACGAACGGCAGCATCGTCGCCAGGTAGTGCACCTGCGGCACCCAGTCGGGGTAGACCGTGTCGGTCGACCGCCAGACCCCGGGCGGGCACCCCTCCCAGGGTCCCTCGAGCGGCGGGTTGCAGCTGGTCGGCGGCTTGTAGAGCACGCCGCCGACGCCGAACGAGACCGCCAGCGTCGGCTCCCAGTCCGGATGGAACGCCGCGCCGACGCGGAAGGTGAGCGGCATCTGGTACAGCGGCAGCAGCGGGAACATCCAGGCGCCGACCTCGGCCCACAGCTGCGTCCAGCCGGTCAGCGGAGCGTACGACGTGCCGCCCCCGGCGAGCCACCCGGCGGCATCCCGGTACGACAGGTAGCTGTAGCCGACCTCGAGGCGCGGCGAGACGTCGAGATTGTGGTCGAGGTCGATGCCGGCGCCGAACCGCGGGCCGTGGATCGTCGCCGTGACGGTCGTGCAGCCGGCGACCAGCAGGCCGGCCAGGACGAGGAGCCGTCGAGCGCCCGGTGGGCGGAGACGACGGCGGGCGGCGGCAATCGTGCGCGGCATCGAAGACTGCCAGTGTAGCGCGCCGGCGGACGAAAAGGTTCGCAGGACGTCGCGGGCGCCCGGCCGACGCGTCTCCCCCGGGTGGAGGATGGACGCTCCGGACGACGGCTGGTAGACTCCCGCCGATGCTCTCCGCCTGCCGGCTTCGACCGCCGTGTTTGACCCTCGTGGCGACGATGGCGCTGGCCGCCGCGGGTTGTCGCGAGCTGGAGGGGTTCTCCACGTCGACGGGGGAGATCTACCGCGGGACGATCGTCTCCGCCGACGACGTCCGCACGGGGTTCGACGCGGACGGCGACACGGTCGACGACGTGTTCGCCGCGGGCACGTCGATGGAGCTGACGCTGCGCTTCGAGGAGTTCCAGACCGACAACGTGGCCCGGATCAGCACCTCGGACGGGCTGTTCACCGACACGCCGCTGCAGTCCATCGAGCCGCTGTGGCACGACACGCTGTCCGGTCTGAGCTTCCCGGCCGGCCGGCTGCGCTCCGGGGTCTACTGGGTCCACGCGGCGTCGACCGGTCCGGCCGAGCTGGCCGACCGGGAGATCCTCGCGATTCTGTCGCTGATGGTCGACGGTTCGGTCGAGGTGCGCCTGATTTCGGGCACCGATCGTCTGTACGGGTTGTTCCGGCTGCGAAAGGAATTGGAGACCTGAGCGAAGTATCTTCGGGGTAGAAGGTTTCGGGATGCGCATCCTGTACGTCGAAGACAACGAGCCGAACTTCCAGCTCGTGCAGAAGATCCTGGCGTACGACCGGCACGAGGTGGTGCACGCCAGCGACGGCACCCGGGCGCTGGCGATGGCCCGCGAGCGGCGTCCCGACCTGGTGCTGATGGACCTCGGGCTGCCCGGGATGGACGGCTACGAGGCGGCGCGGCGTCTGCGGGACCTGCCCGGGATGGCCGAGGTGCCGGTCGCCGCGCTGACCGCCAGCGTGCGCGAGGCGGACCGCGAGCGCGCCCAGCGCGAGGGTTTCTCCGGCTTCATCGAGAAGCCGTTCCGCGTCGACCGGCTGCGCAAGGAGATCGCCCGGATCCTCGGGACGCCGATCTCCTCCTCCCCTCCGCCTTGAGACTGCTGGCCGTCGAGACCTCGTGCGACGAGACCGCCGCGGCGGTGCTGGAGGTCGCCCTGCCGGCGCGGCCCGGCCGGGGCGCCCCGGTCGCGGGAACGCTTCCCGACGCGGTGGTGCTGTCCGACGTCGTCGCCTCGCAGGTCCGAGCCCATGCCCGCTACGGCGGCGTGGTGCCCGAGCTGGCCTCGCGCAAGCACTTGACGGCGATCCTGCCGGTGCTGCGGCGGGCGCTCCGCGGCGCCGGCTGCACGCTGGCCGGGATCGACGCCCTGGCGGTCACCGCCGGCCCGGGCCTCGTCGGCTCGCTGCTCGTGGGGATCCAGGCCGCCAAGGCGATCGCCCACTCCCGCGGCGTGCCGCTGGTGGGGGTCCACCACCTGCACGCGCACCTGTTGTCTTCGCACGTCCGGCGCCCGGGGCGGACCGAGCCGGCGCCGCGTTTCCCGTACGTCGCGCTGGTGGTGTCGGGCGGCCACACCGCGCTGTACCGGGTCGACGGTCCGGAGCGGATCGCGGCGCTGGCGTCGACGCGCGACGACGCGGCGGGCGAGGCGTTCGACAAGGTCGGCAAGTTGCTCGGCCTGCCCTATCCCGGGGGTCCGGCGATCGATGCCGCCGCGCGCGGCGTCGACCCCGGCGAGCTGCGGTTCCCGCAGGGCCTGCACCGCAAGGACACGCTCGACTTCTCGTTCTCCGGCCTCAAGACCGCCGTCGCCGACCGGCTGGCCGACCGACCCGCGCCGGGCCCCGGCGAGGTGCGGCGCATCGCCGCCGCCTTCCAACGCTCGGTGGTCGCCTCGCTCGTCGGCAAGTCGTTGCGGGCCTGCGCGGCCGCGGGCGTTCGGCGCCTGACCCTCGGCGGCGGCGT
>CAZMRP010000655.1:0-3463 GCA_964568275.1 uncultured Myxococcales bacterium | reverse complement strand
GACCGGGTGGACGCGCGCCGCCGGCAACGGCCCGGCGCCGCGCTGGGTCGCCGGGTCGAAGGCCCGGACCGTCTCCACCACGTCGCCGACCCACTCCAGCCGCGCGGGCAGCTCGCCGGTCGGCGCGAACACGTCGAGCAGCCCGCCGCGGACCGCGAAGGTCCCCGGCAGGTCGACGGCCCGCACGCGGTGGTAGCCGCCCTCGAGCAGCAGGCGGATCAGCTCGTCCTGAGGCAGCTCGTCGCCGGCACGGAGCGTCGCCGAGCGCGAGCGGACCGCCTCGGGCGGGAGCATCCGCCGCAGGAACGCCTCGGCCGCGGCCACGACGAAGCGCGGCCGCTCGCCGTCGGTCCCGATGCGCCACAGGGCGCCGAGGCGTTCGATCGATGCCGTGCGATCGGGCACCAGCTCGGCGTACGGATCGAGCTCCGGGGCGCCGAGCGTCACGACCTCGTCGGAGCCGGACGGCGGCGCGGCGGGCGCAACGCCGGCGCGGCCCGCGAAGTGGCGCAGGTCGTCGGCCCAGCGGCGGAGCGCGGCCGGACCGACCACCAGCACGAGCACGCAGCGTTCGAGCCGTTGCTGGAGCCGGCCGAGCAGGCAGGCGGCGGCGCCGCCGGGCAGTCCGCACAGGTCGCGGCGACCCGGGGCCGGGTCGAAGCGGCGCACGAAGTCGTCCAGGCTCGTGAGGGCGGTCAGCTCCGCTTGCCCTTGTCGTCGCCCGCGGGGCGCATCCGGCGCAGGTAGCCCTCCATCACGCGACGCGCGTGGAGGAACCGGCGCAGCGAACGAAGGCCGAGAAACAGGTTGGCCAGCGTCAGCAGGACGACGCCGCCGAGCATCGCCACGTACCACCAGCGCGAGGAGGGAGCCTCGCCGAGGATCAGCAGGTAGTCGTCGTCGTCCAGCGGCCGGCGGCCCAGGCGACGGAACTCGGGCTCCAGCCGCTCGAGCAGCACGTCCTGGATCTTGCGCACGCCGCCCAGGGGATTCTGCGCGTAGTCGCGGAAGCGCACCAGCCGGCCGCGGCACAGGTCGTTGACGCAGCCCGGCCCGCCGGGGACGTGCACCTCGGGCACCCGCTCCTCGGTCCAGGTGGCGAGCATCGTCTTGCTCAGCCGGGCGCGCACGGCGTCGAGGTGGATCGCCTTGGTCTCCGCCTCGGTCTCGGGCCGCAGGATCCACAGCCGCGGGCGGACGGTGCCGTCGCCGACGCAGGTGAGGAAGTAGCGCTTGCCGAGCCCCATCTGCAGCGTGAAGGCGTAGGACACCTCGGGCGGGAACGGGGACACGTCGGCGTCCCAGAAGTCGCACAGGTTGGTGTAGTCGATGCGCGCCTCGGCCAGCACGTTGGACGGCACGCCGCGGGGCACCGGCTGGTCGGGGGTCGGGACGAAGTGGACCTTGGGCGCCTCGCCCGCGAAGAAGTACTCGACCTCGGACCGCACGAAGTACAACAGCAGCCCGCCGAGGATGACGAACAGCGCCGTGAGCGACAGCGAAACCACCGGCAATCGCGGCCGTTCGGGCGCCTCGAGCTCCTCGAGTTCCTGGTCGGGGCCGTCGCCCGCGGTGGGTTTGGATTCGTCGGCCATCGTCCTGCCTCGCGGCGACCGAGGCTATCACAGGGTCGCGGCTTCCGGTAGAGGCGGTGCTTCGGACACTGCGCGGCGGCCGGAGTTCCCGGCCGGACGGCTCAGCGCAGGCCCAGCTCCTTGGCGATCCGCGCCGCCCGGCGGGTCGATTCCCAGGTGAAGTTCTTGCCGCGGCGGCCGAAGTGCCCGTAGGACGCCGTGTCGCGGTAGCAGCGCGTCAAGAGCTGCAGCTCCTGGGTGATCGCCCGCGGCCGCATGTCGAACGCGTCGCGGACGTAGGCCGCCAGCTTGCCGTCGGGCAGCTTGCCGGTGCCGAAGGTCTGCACGCGCACCGAGACCGGCTGCGCCACGCCGATGGCGTAGGCGAGCTGGACCTCGCAGCGGCCCGCCGCCCCCGCCGCCACCAGGTTCTTGGCCACGTAGCGGGCGTAGTACGTCGCGCTCCGGTCGACCTTGCTCGGGTCCTTCCCGGAGAACGCCCCGCCGCCGTGCGGCGCCGCGCCGCCGTAGGTGTCGACGATGATCTTGCGCCCCGTCAGCCCGCTGTCGGCGAACGGCCCGCCGAGCACGAAGCGCCCGGTCGGGTTGACGTGGTAGACCGTGCTCCGGGTGAGCCACTTGGCGGGAATCGCGCGCTGGATGACCTCGCGGATCACCGCCGCGCGCAGCTTCTCGTGCTTCACGTCGGGGTGGTGCTGGGTCGAGCAGACCACGGTGTGGACGCGGATCGGCTTGCCGTCCTCGTACTCCACGGTGACCTGCGACTTGCCGTCGGGACGCAGGAACGGCAGCTCGCCCGACTTGCGCGCCTCGCTGAGCCGCCGGGTGACCGCGTGGGCCAGCATGATCGGCAGCGGCATCAGGTCGCTGGTCTCGCGGCAGGCGTAGCCGAACATCAGGCCCTGGTCGCCCGCTCCCTGCTCCATCGGGTCGCGCCGGTCGACGCCCATCGCGATGTCCGGCGACTGCTTCTCGATCGCGGTGATCACGGCGCAGGTCGCCGAGTCGAAGCCCATGTCCGAGCTGGTGTAGCCGATGTCCTTGATGATGCGGCGCACGAGCTGCGGCATGTCGACCCAGGTGCGAGTGGTGATCTCGCCGGCGATGATCGCCATCCCCGTCTTGACCAGGCACTCGGCGGCGACGCGCGACTGCTTGTCGGCCTGCAGGCAGGCGTCGACCACGGCGTCCGAGATCTGGTCGCAGATCTTGTCCGGGTGCCCTTCGGTGACCGATTCCGAGGTGAACAGGTAGCGGTTCTTCATCGTGGCTCCTCTCCGGGCGTCGCCGTCCCGGCGGCGCGACCCGCGTTTTAGACCCTCGAACCCGACCGGTCAACGCCCGGTCCGCGCCCATCCTCGCCGGCGGCGCGTCAGGCCGCGGTCATCGCCGCGTCGGCGTCCGGTCACCATCCGCGCTACGGCTCGACGACGATCTCGCCCAGGTACACCCGGTCGGCGTGCTCCGCCTCGGGCGGGCCCGCGTCGGCGCCGGGGCTCGACACCGCCGCCTCCGGCTCGACTCGCATCCGGTCGCCGCTCGGCGGATGCCACAGCCCGGCGAAGACCTGGTAGGCGCCGCCCGGCACCCCGCCCGCGATCTCCAGCTCCCAGCGGTCGAGCAGCAGCTCGCCGGTGCGGCAGGCCGAGGTGGCGACGGCGCCGCCGGTGAAGCCGTGGTCGCCGTTCCCGACGCGCGGCGTCCGTGCCGGCGGCGGCCCGTCGGCGTGGATGAACACCTCCCAGTCGCGCTGCGACGACGCGAGGCACCGGAAGTAGAGGTCGATCGTCAGGCTGCCGCCGCGCTTCACGCGGCCCGTCCCGAGCCGCACGCCGGCCAGCTGCAGCCGCCCGCGGCCGGACGGCTCG
>CAZMRP010000654.1:0-3467 GCA_964568275.1 uncultured Myxococcales bacterium | reverse complement strand
GGAGCCGACAGCATGATCCATGACGAGTACAGAAGAATGGAGCCACCACCGGCCGAGGCGGTGGAGCGCTGCCCTCTCTGCGGAAATGATGCGCACGTTTGGGAGTTCAGCGAGACGCCCGCCGACATCGTGCAGCGCGTTGTGATGTGCGAGCGCGGCGACGACATCGGCCCACGCTCGGGCTTGGGGTGGAATGGGTGCCTGCTCTACATGCCGCCCCAGGACTTCTACAAAGCTACTGGCCGCGATGCGGTGCGCTATTGGAATGAGTACGCGAGGGCGACGGCAAAGATGCGCCGCGCGAACAACTGGAAGCACGCGAGAGTGCTGCGCGAGGAACCCCACGCGCGGCTGGTGGAGGCGGCCCTGCCCGTGTTGTCTTCCGCCGCGGTTCCGCGGGCCGCGGCGGCCTGGGCGGTTCGCGTCGCCGGTCGCCGGGGCGAGCTGCCCGACCTCCAGGCCGCGCTCGCCGCCGTCGCGGCGGACCCGGAGTTCGCCTCCCTGCTGCTGCGGTTTCTCGACGTGCTGGTGCTGTCCGAGGGCTGCATCGAGCTCTAGCACCCCACCCAACGGGGCGGGAAGGGGGAGGCCATGCGAGGTCGCGTCCGGTGGGTGCTCCTGCTCGTGCTGGCGGCGGGTCTCGCGGCGTGCGGCGGCGACGACGGGACAGCGGACGGCGGGGATGCCGCCGGCGAGGACGGCGCCGGGGAGACCGCCGACGACGCCGCCGAGACGACGGACCCCGGCGCGGACGGCGACGCGGACGACGGCGACGGCGTTGCCGAGGCGGACGTCGTCGTGCCGGACGAGCTGTTCGTCGACGGGGCGCTCGCCGGTGACTCGTGCGCCGACTACGACGAGGTGACGCGCGCCTGCGGCGGCGGCGCCGGTCGGGCCTTCCGCACCTTCGCGGGCGCCGCGGCGGCCGTCGGGCCCGGCGACGTGGTCTACGTGCGCGCCGGAACCTACGACGAGCCGCTTGCGCCGGGAACCTCCGGCGAGGACGGCCGGCCGATCGTCTGGGCCGCCTACCCGGGCGAGTCGCCGGTGCTGACCGGCGACTGGAGCCCGGCGACGATCCGGCTCGACGGCGTCGCCTGGCAGGTGTTCGACGGGCTGCGCGTGGAGGACGCCCGGTGGCTCGAGGCGCAGGCGGCGCACCACAACGTCGTGCGCAACTGCGTGTTCGTCGACACGCCGGCCACCGGCACGACCGGCAACGTGCGATTCGTCTCCAGCGACTTCAACCGCATCGAGGGCAACACGATCACCGGCGGGCAGGACAATCTGCTGCTGATCGACTCGGACCGCAACGTCGTGCAGGGGAACACGATCGCCGAGGGCGGACACAGCCTGCTCGGGATCCGCTGCGGGGACTTCAACGTCGTGCGCGGCAACCGCTTCGCGAACACGCTGCAGAAGGCGGGCGAGGTCTATGACTGCGGCGCGGACACCTCGGCGGTGCCCCACGACTTCGCCTCCACGACGCACAACCTGTTCGAGGACAACCGGTTCGTCGAGACCGACCGCTACTACAGCACCTCGGGCGGCAACGGCATCCAGTACGCGGGGCAGGACGGGATCCTCCGACGCAACGTGTTCGTCAACGCCAACGTCGGGCTGGGGATGCAGGTCTACGACGACGAGGCGCTGCACAACGAGCGGAATCGCGTGTACCACAACGTGTTCTGGGGCAACGCGTGCGCCGGGATCTCGCTGTCTGGCGGCGGCCAGGTCGACAATCTGTTCCGCAACAACGTGCTGGCGGGCAACCACGGCTGGGCCGGGGATTGCGCGGGCGAGGGCCCGGGCCAGTTGCTGTATCGGGATCCGGTGGCGGGGTACGAGTTCCGGCGCAACGTGCTGTGGGCCGGCGCGGTCGGGGCCGAGGTGATCCAGGAGGAGTTCGGCACGGGGAGCACGCTGGCCGCCTTCCAGATGGCGCACGCGGCCCGGTTCGCGGACAACCTGGAGCTCGATCCCGTGTTTGTCGACCCCGTCGGCGGCGACTTCTCGCCGTCCGCCGGCAGCGGGCTGGTCGACGCCGGCTCGTTCCTGGCGGCGGCGGTCGGGACGGGCAGCGGCGTCGACCTGCCGGTCGATGACGCGCGGTGGTTCTTCGACGGACACGGGATTCCGGGCGAGGACGGCGACGCGGTCCGGCTCGCCGGCTCGGACGCCACGGCGCGCGTCGTCGCCATCGACTACGACGCGAACGTCCTGACCCTCGACGCGCCGTTGAGCTGGGCCGACGGGCAGGGGGTGTCCCCGGCCTGGCAGGGGGCGGCGCCGGACCTCGGGACGGTCGAGCTGCGGTGACGGGTCGGGCGTTGCGTCGGCCGAGCGTCCTGGCCGTGCCGGGCTTCACGCGCGTCGGCATTCCGGGGCCGGGGCCCTCAGGGCGCGGCGGCGGGCGGCGACGCGCGGAGGCGGCGCAGGGCCTCCTCCGGGTCCTCCAGGAACGCGTCGCGGTGGTCGACCAGGCAGAACCAGTACGTCGTGCCGCGATACTCGGCCGACGCGGCCGCCTCGGAACGCTCGAGCCGCACGCCGCAGAACGGGTCGACGACCAGCTCGTCGGGGTCGCTTGGGGCGACGGGGCCGACCGGCACGCTCCCGTCGGCGCGCGAGGCGGCCGCATCCGGAGCGGCCGTCCGGCGCGAGCAGCCGGCGGCGGACAGGGCGGCGACGAGGATCAGGCCGAGGATCCAGCGGTTCATCGTGCCGCCTCCCGTTGCTCGAGCACCCGCTGCAGGAACGCCTCGACGCGGGTCGCGACGTGGGTGTCCCCGAGGCCGTCGTAGGTCAGAGTCAGGATCGGCCGGCCGGGATAGGCCTCGCGCATCGGCCGGAACGCCGATTCGGAGAGGATGCCGACCATGCAGCCGTGGCAGACGACGTTGAGCACGCCGAGCGCGCCGGCCTCGAGCTGCTCGACGGCCTTGGAGACGTTCAGCGCCAGCATCGCCTCGACGGGGCGGCCGAAGTAGGGCCGGGAGAGGGCGATGACGTCGCGGTAGGTCCGCTCGAGGCGGGGCCGGGTCAGGCGGCGCAGCGGCGCGGTGGTCCAGATGCCGACGAGCCGCTGCCAGGTCTCCTGCAGCACGCCGCCCAGGGCGGCGCCGAACAGGCCGGCCTGCCCGGCCTTGTGGACCCACTCGCCCGGGGCGTAGGCCGCGATGTCGGTGAGCGTCGGCGGGATCAAGGCGCGGCAGCCGGCCTGCTCGATGGTCCGGACCAGATGGCGGTTGGAGGCGTCGTTGCCGCGGGTGAAGATGTCGCCGACCAACCCGATCGCGGGACGTGGCTCCCCGGGACGGCGGGGTATCGCCGCGAACAGGTCGCCCTGCTCTTCGACGGCGCGGCGGGCGTTGCCGCTCGCCATCGCGTCGCCGAGCCGTTCACCGGGCCGCAGGCGGGCGCGTTCCGTGTGCCCGTGTTCGAGCTCGGACCGGCCCAAACACGCG
>CAZMRP010000653.1:0-3470 GCA_964568275.1 uncultured Myxococcales bacterium | reverse complement strand
CGAGCCGCGCCTCGGCCTCCGCCACCAACGCATCCTGTTCGGCGCAGTCCAGCTCGGCCAGCAGCGCCCCGGCCTCGACCCGCTCGCCCTCGCGCACGTGCACGGCCGCCAGGCGCGCCGGGAGGCGCGCCGCGACGGTGACCCGCGTCTGCTCGACGATGCCGGAGGAGCCCGGCGGGCGGTCGGCCGCCGCGGCCGGGACCTGCAGCCGCCAGTACAGCACCCCGGCCAGCACGAGCGTCAGGACCACGAACGCTCCGATCACCCGCTTCATCGCGCACCTCGCCCCGCTCAGCGCAACCCGTGGCGCTTGAGCTTGTCGATCAGCGTCACGCGGCTGATCCCGAGCTGCCGGGCCGCCTCGCTCTGGTTGCCCTGGCAGCGCGCCAGCGCCTCGGCCACCAGCCCGCGCTCGAAGGCCGCCACCCGCGCACGCAACCCGGGCTCCCCGGCCGCCGGGTCCGTCGACTCGTTCCCGAACGGGTCGTCGTCGATCAGCGGGTCGCCGGCCAGCGCCACCAGCCGCTCGATCACGTGCTCCAGCTCGCGCACGTTCCCGGGCCACTCGTGCCGCCGCAGCCGCTCGAGCACCCGGTCCGACAGCCGGGGCTGCTCGAGGCCGAAGCGGTCGCCGAAGCGCCGGGTGAACTGCTCGGCCAGCGGCACCACGTCCTCGGGCCGCTCGCGCAGCGGCGGGACGCGGATCGTGACCACGTCGAGCCGGTAGAACAGGTCCTTGCGGAAGCGGCCCTGCTCGACGTCGCGCGCCAGGTCGCGGTTGGTGGCGGCGAGCACCCGCACGTCGACCTTGACCGGCCGGTCCTCGCCGACCGGGCGGACCTCGCGCTCCTGCAGCACGCGCAGCAGGGCGCCCTGGGTGGCGAGGTCGAGCTCGCCGAGCTCGTCGAGCAGCAGGGTGCCGCCGTCGGCCTCGCGGAACAGACCGGGACGCGCGCGGGCGGCGCCGGTGAACGCGCCGCGGGAGTGACCGAACAGCTCCGCCTCGGCCAGCTCGCGCGGCAGCGCGGCGCAGTTGAAGCGCACGTAGGGCCGCTCGGCGCGCGGCGAGGCCTTGACGATCGCCCGCGCGACCAGCTCCTTGCCCGTGCCGCTCTCGCCCGTGAGCAGCACCGTGACGTCGCGCGGCGCCACGCGCTCCACCAGTTCCGCCACGCGCACCATCGCCGGCGACTCGAAGACCATCGTGCGACCGAGCGCCAGGCGGGCGCGCAGGCTGCGGTTCTCGTCGGCCAGCCGGAGCTGCTCCAGGCTGCGACGGACCACGCGCACGATCTCGTCCGCCTCGAACGGCTTGGCGAAGTAGTCCAGCGCCCCGCGCTTCATCGCGTCGACCGCGTGACGTTCCGAGCCGTGGGCGGTGATCACCACGGCCCGCGGGGCCGCCGGCAGCGTCGCCAACTCGGCCAGCAGCTGCATCCCGTCGAGCCGCGGCATCCGCAGGTCGGTGAGCACGAGATCGATGCCGCCGCGCCGGATCCGCTCCAGCGCCTCCAGGCCGTCCGCGGCCTCCTCCACCGTCCACCCCTGGTCCTCCAGGATCGCCCGCAGCGTGTAGCGGACCCCCGGCTCATCGTCGACCACCAGCACCACCGGGTTCACGACGCACCTCCCGCCGCCGGCACCGGCTCGGCCGCCGCGGCCTCCGCCGTGCCGGGAGGCTCCGCGGGGATCGCGCAGCGCGCCACACAGCCCCCGCCGGGACGGTCGGCCAGCGTCAGCTCGCCGCCGTGCTGCTCGACGATCGAGCGCGCGACCACCAGTCCGAGACCGCTGCCCGAGGGCTTGGTGGTGACGCCGGGGCGGAACAGCCGCTCGCGAACCTCCGGCGCCACGCCGGTCCCCCGGTCCTCCACCAGGAACTCGACGCCGCCCCGCCCGCCCGCCCGCACCCGCAGCGTGACCGTACCGCCGCGGGGCGCGGCATCGAGCGCGTTCTGCAGCAGGTTGACCAGCACCTGCCGCACCTTGCGCGCGTCGCAGCGCAGCGACGGCGCCCCGTCGGCCTCCACCCGCAGCTCGAGCCCCCGCTCCGACGCCAGCCCTTCGTGCAACACCACCACGTCCTGCACCAGCCGGACCGGGTCCACCACCCGGACCGCCAGGCCGCCCACCGGCCGCGAGAAGTTGAGGAACTCGTCGAGGATCCCCGCCATCCGCTTGGCCTCCCCCAGCAGCACCCCCATCTGTTCCGCCTCGCGGCTCCCCTCCGGCAGCTTGCGCACCAGCAGCCCGGCCAGCCCCTGGATCGACGCCAGCGGGTTCTTCAGCTCGTGCGCCAGCGTCCCCGACAGCTCCTGCAGGCTGCGATTGCGCTCCGACAACGTCGCCAACGTCTCGCGCGACGAGACCACCGAACGGTGGATTGCCCGGTCGAGCGCCTGGCGATGCGCGAGGGCGATGGTCGATCCGAGGGTGATGGCGAGGGTCATCACGGCGGCGAAGAACCACGGATGCGGCCCTCCCGCCGCCCCCGCGATGCCGAGCCATTCGAAGTGCGACGGCCCAAACCCCAGCGTGTCCAGCACCGTCAGGGTCCAGATGCTCGCCAGGGACGGAACCACCAGCGCCAGCAGGTGGGGCACCCGCCCCAGCGACAACGCCGCCACCGTGGTCAACACCAGGTACAGCACGATGAACGGCGAGCGGATCCCTCCGGTGACCACGATCATCACCGTGTGCATCACCAGCACACCCGCCATCAGGTACAGCTGCCGCCCCACCGTCACCGTCCGGCGGCGGAACGTCCACAGGTCGTAGAACGCCATCCCCGCCAACGCCACCGCGGTCCCACCCAGCATCCAGATCCGCCAGGCCACCATGTCCGTCAACGCGAAGGCGACGGCGAACCCGCCGAGCAGCAGCGCGGCCACGAACCGCAAGCGCACGAGCCGGTCCAGGACCTTCCCCATCTCGCGCACCATCCGCTGATGGACCTCGATGACCTCGGAGCCGCGCTCCTCCTCCAGTCGCGCGAGCGGTCCCTGCACTTCAGTCATCGTCGCCTCCGCTGCATGGAATTCCGACAGGCCTGTCGACCCATCTGACAGGCTCGCGATCCTTCGCCCTGCCTGGACCCATCGCCGGAACATCGTATCGCGCCCTACCCGACCGCGACAGCGCCTTCCCCTCGCGCCGGCGTGGACCGGGGCGGAACGACAAGAGAAGTGCATAGTATTCAATGGTTAGAAGGATATCCAAGGACTTGCCCGGCGGAGCAGGACCGACCGTAGCGCGGGACGGGTTCGTGCGGGACCGGGGGATCCGACGGAGGGATGGTTGGCGGTCTCTCGACGTCACGCGCCGCCGTAGTGCAACCGGCGTGCCTCCGGCGATCGGCACCGGACCGCGCGACGCGGACGGCCGCCGGTCGAGGGACGGCACGCTTCTTGGGTACACGGGCGCGAGCCGGGCGACAGCTGGCGTCCGGGAACGAGGACGGAGGACACGGA
>CAZMRP010000652.1:0-3470 GCA_964568275.1 uncultured Myxococcales bacterium | reverse complement strand
CGCGGCGGGCTCGGCCGGGGGTCCGGCGGCCGCGGGCTCGCGGCGGTCGACGAACGCGAGCACGGCGAACGGCGCGAAGACCATCAAGAGCGGGATCCACATCGGCTGGCGCAGCACGCCGACCGCCAGCAGCAGCGAGACCAGCGCCAGCTCCGCCACCCGGACGCGGGCGTACAGCCGCCGGCGCGGCTCGTCGAGGAACGCCAGGGCCAGGTCGAGCGGCAGGAACACCGCCATCAGCTCGTTGTAGTGGCCCTCGGGGATGCGCGTGACCCAGGTGAGGAACCAGATCACGACGGACAGCAGCACGAGCGGCCCGAGCATCACGCCCAGCGCGAGCCGCTCGCCGCGGCCCTGCCGGCGAGCGACGGCCAGCGGCACGGCGAACAGCACGGCGAGGAACAGGAAGTACGGCGTGGCGCCCCAGCCCAGCTCGAGCTGGAACTCGCGGCCTTCGCGCTGCCGCACCAGCACCGCCGGCACGCCGAAGAAGCGCTCCACCTCGAGCCGCAGGCGGTCCGGCCGGAACATCGACTCCCAGCGGCTGACCGGGACGTCGGCGGCGCGGGCCAGCGTCAGCTCGAGGAACGCAACGACGGCCGGGTGCTCGGCCAGCGGTCCTTCCCCCAGCTCGCGGAACGTGCGGCCGCTCGGCTCGGGCTCGCGGGAGGTCCGCGCGCGGAACGCGCCGGCGGTGGCGAGGTCGACCAGGTCGCGGAGGCGGGTCGAGCAGTTGTCCTGGTAGATCTGGTAGGGATAGCGCCACGACGGGTCGGCGGTGTCCTCGTGCAGTCGGCGCTCGATGCGCCGCGCCTGCTCGTCGGTCAGCGGCAGGTCCTGGCGCCAGATCGTCCGGTCGTCCTGCGTGTAGCGCGCCAGCATCACGCGCTCGTAGTCGGTGGAGACCCAGAACTCGCCCGCTCCGCGCACGAAGCCCCAGGCCAGCTTGAACGGTCGATCGAAGGAGGCCGTTCCGTAGTCGTAGCAGACGGTCGGCCGGCGCGGGTCGTCGGCGTAGCGCAGGCAAAGCGTGGCGTGGCCGAACTTCTCCACCGCCTCGTCGCCCGGCCCGAGGGTGTAGAGCGTGACCTGGGGCGCGCGGCCCGCCGCGGCCGGAACGGGCCGGGCCGGTTTGGGCCGCCCCGTCGCGGTGCCCGTCCCGCCGACGACGGCGGGCGGCGGGAAGCCGGCCGGCGGCGCCGGACCGACGACGGTGGGCGGCGGCGGTCCGGCCGGCGCCGCGGGAACGACGCCGGCCGCAGCGGGCGGCGCGGCGGCGGCGGCGGCCGGGGCGAGGCCGGCGAGCAGCAGGACGGCGAGCCGAAAATTCGTCCGCGGGGTTCGTGGGTCGTGCACGGCGGGATTGTTGCCCCGAAACGGCGCGCTTGGCGAGGGGGAACTGCGCCGGCCGCGCTCAGTCGGCCGGCTCGAACTCCAGGCGGTGCTCCAGCGTCGCGCCCAGCCGCAGCATGGCCGACACGCCGCAGAACTGCTCCTGCGACAGCTCGATCGCCCGCTCGACCTTCGGGCGGTCCTCCGCCCGCGCGCGAATCCGGTACACGACGCGGATCGTCTTGAACACCTTGGGGTGGGCGTTGGTCTGCTCGGCCTCGGCCTCCACCGCCAGCCCGCTGAACGGCACCCGCTGCCGCTCGAGCATCGCGGCCACGTCGAGCCCCGTGCACCCCGCGAGGCCGTGCAGCACGAGCTCCTTCGGCGTGGGCGCCGGCGCGGGCGCCGCGGGGCGGTCCTCCGCCTGGGGCCTGCCTTCCATCACCACGCGGGCGTCGCCCTCGCCCGAGGCGAAACGCAGCCCGCCCTGGTATTCGGTCCGCACCTTCATGGCGTGCCTCCCTTCCGCGACCCGGCGACCCTAACGCCGCCGGGGGCTCCAGGCAACCGCCGGTCGACCTGCGCTTGTCACCTGACGAACGGGACCGCGCGCCTTATGCAAGAAACGGCCGGGCGGGACGGGGGGCCCGGCTGGAAAGGAGGGTGGGGCGATGAAGTGGAGCTGGAGCATCGGACGGATCGCGGGCATCGACGTGCGGGTCCACGCCACGTTCCTGCTGCTCCTGGGGCTGTTGGCGTGGCTGAACTGGGCAGCGGGCGGCACCGCGCAGGCGGTGGTCGGCGGGCTGCTGTTCGTCCTGGCGATCTTCGGGTCGGTGCTGGCGCACGAGTTCGGGCACGCGCTGGCGGCCCGACGCTACGGCATCACGACGCGGGACATCACGCTGCTGCCGATCGGGGGCGTGGCGCGGCTGGAGCGGATGCCGGAGCGCCCGCTGCAGGAGCTGTGGGTCGCGCTGGCCGGACCGCTGGTCAACGTGGGGCTTGCCGCGGCGCTCGGGGTCTGGCTCGTGCTGACCGGCGCGGCGGGCGGAGCGACCGGCGGCCTGCTGGCGGGGGGCTTCGTCGAGCGGCTGCTGTGGGTCAACCTGTGGCTCGTGGGTTTCAACCTGATCCCGGCGTTTCCGATGGACGGCGGCCGGGTGCTGCGGGCGCTGCTGGCGCTGCGGCTGGACCCGCTGCGGGCCACGCGGATCGCGGCGCGGGTGGGGCAGGGCGCGGCGCTGGTGTTCGGCGCCGTCGGACTGTTCACCAGCCCGATGCTGATCCTGATCGCGGCCTTCGTCTGGTTCGGCGCGGCGCAGGAAGCGGCGCAGGCCGAGGCGAAGTCGGTGCTCGACGGGGTGACGGTGCGTCACGCGATGAGCACCGACTTCCGCGCGCTGCACCCGCACGATCGGCTGGGAAGCGCCGCCGCGTCGTGGCTGGCCGGGTCGCAGCGGGACTTCCCCGTGGTGCTCGACGGCCGGTTGGTCGGCGTGCTCGACCGCGGCGACCTGCTCGACGGCCTGCAGACCCACGGTCGCGGCGGGCTGGTGGCCGACGCCATGGAGCGCGAGTTCCCGGCGGCGTCGCCCGACGAGCCGCTGGAGCAGGCCGTGGCGCGGCTGCAGGCCCGCCGACTCCACGTGCTGGCGGTGGTCGAGCAGGGCCGGCTGGTCGGGTGGCTGGCGTTGGACCGGCTCGGCGAGTTCGTGATGCTGCGCGCGGCGCTGCGCGGGGCCCCCTCCTCCCCGCCGGCGCCGGCGTTCGGAACGGCGGGCCCGTCTCCCTCCCCGGAGCCCGCCCGGCCCTGATCCGCCGAGCCCGCGGCGGCAGGGCACCTCGCGCCGGGCGCGGGAGCCATCCTCCCTCCGGTTCCCGCGCCCGGCGTTCGCCTCGCGGCGAACGCTACTTGGAGAAGGTGAAGCCCGCCGGGAGGTCCTTCTCGGCCGTCTCGGCCGAGACGAACGCCAGGTCGGTGATCGTGTAGGTCGGGTCCTTGGTGCGGAAGATCGGCCGAACCTTCATGCCGATCCTGGGCTCGGCCTTGCCGAGCAGGTAGCTCATCAGGATCGTCACCACGCCGTCGAACTCGACGTTGATGAAGCGGATCGGCTTCTCCAGCGTGTTGAAGG
>CAZMRP010000651.1:0-3483 GCA_964568275.1 uncultured Myxococcales bacterium | reverse complement strand
GTCCGTGCCCTGCACGTCGATAACGATCACGTAGAAGTCGCAGGCGACGCCGTCGACCTCGCGCCGCTCGATGGCCACGACCTCCCCCAGGCCGTGCGCCGGAGAGAAGACCGGGTCGCCGACGCCGAACGCCGCCGACGGCGGGTCCGACACGGTCCCAACCCCCACGGCGCTGGCCATCGGTTCGCCGCCCCCTGCGCGGCCGTCCGCTCCCTGCCGCGGCGTCGAACGGCTGCTGGGATGTTGCTCGACGCCGGACAGGGAGCCGTGGACGTACGGGCGGGAACTAGTAACGGTCGCGACCGCCGCGGCCGCCGCGATCCTCGCGCGGACGGGCTTCGGCGACCGTGATCGTGCGGCCCTGCAGCTCCTTGCCGTTCAGGCCTTCCATCGCCTTCTTCGCCTCGTCGGCGCTGGCGAACTCCACGAACCCGAACCCCTTCGAACGGCCCGTGTCACGGTCGTTGATGACGGTGGCCGAGGTGGGCGTGCCGTAGGCCGAGAACGCCGCACGCAGGTCGTCGTCACGAGTGTCGAACGAAAGGCTGCCAACGAAAAGCTTCATGATCCATTCTCCGTGTCGGATGCTTCCGACGTTACCGGCCTGGTGTCGACGTGAACGGCTGCCGGCGCGACGGTCACGTGTTCTCGCCTGCTACCGTTCGCGAGCGGCGAGTCGTTGACCACCGGAGACGAACGAAACGAAAACGGCGCAATCTAGCACGCGAAGGCCTTCAAGGCAACACGCACCGCATTGTCCAGCGCTTCCCGGATGTTGCCGCTCCGCGCGGTCGTCGGGCACGACCGCACGTCCGGGTCGGACAACCCCCCGATCGGGGTTACACTGGCCGCCGCATGACCGACGGCGCCACCTCCGGAGTCCGCCGACTCCTCCAGCGGCTGCACGCCCGCCTCACCGGCGGCGCCCGCCGCAGCCCCACCGCCCACCGCCGGCTGCTCGAACGAATCCGCGCCCGCGAAACGGAGCTGCTGCGGCTCGACGACCGGGCGCTGCGCGACGAGGCCGCACGCCTCCGCCGCCGGGCCGACGCCCCCGACCCGTCCGCCGACCTCCGCCCGTCCTTCTTCGCCCTCGCCTGCGAGCTGGCCCACCGCACCCTCGACCTGCGCCCCTACGACGTCCAGCTGCTGGGCGCCCTCGCGCTCTCCGAGGGCCGCGTCGTCGAGATGGCGGCGGGCGAAGGGAAGACCCTCACCGCCGTGCTCCCCGCGGCGCTCGAGGCGCTGACCGGCCGCGGGTTCCACGTGCTGACCGCCAACGACTACCTGGCCCGCCGCGACGCCGCCTGGATGGGCCCGCTGTACCGCGCCCTCGGCCTGACCGTGGGCCACGTCGGCCAGGGCCAGGCCGCCGCCGAGCGTCGGGCCGCGTACGCCGCCGACGTCACCTACGTCACCGCCACCGAGGCCGGGTTCGACTACCTGCGCGACGGCCTCGCCCTGCACCCGCAGGAGGTCGTCCAACGCTCGCGCCACGCCGTGCTGGTGGACGAGGTCGATTCGATCCTGATCGACGAGGCGCGGATTCCGCTGGTGATCGCCGGCGGCAGCGCCCCGCCCGAGGCGCTGGTGCTGCGCGCCACGCAGGCCGTCGCCGAGCTGGTCGACGGTCGGGACTTCGCCGTCGACCACGCCGACCGCAAGGTCTCGCTCACCGACGACGGTATCGCGCGCCTCGAGACGCTCCTCGACTGCGGCAACCTGTTCGAGTCGCACAACCTGCCGCTCGTCGCCGCCGTCGACGTCGCGCTCCACGCCCGCGCCGTGCTCCGCCGCGACGTCGACTACATCGTGCGCGACCGCAAGCTGCAGCTCGTCGACGAGTTCAAGGGCCGGGTCGCCGACCGCCGCCGCTGGCCCGACGGCGTGCACACCGCGCTCGAGGCCCGCGAGGGCCTGCCGCTCACCCGCGAGGGCCGGGTCCTCGGCACCCTCACCCTGCAGAGCTTCATCGGCCTGTACGCGCGCGTCGCCGGCATGACCGGCACCGCGGCCACCCAGGTCGAGGAGTTCCGCGAGCGCTACGGCCTCGCCGTCGTGGTCGTCCCGCCGAACCGCCCCTGCATCCGCCAGGACTGGCCGGACCTGCTGTTCCTCGGCCGCGAGGCCAAGGAGGCGGCCCTGGAACGCGACCTCCGGCGCTGGCACGCCGCCGGCCGCCCGGTGCTCGTCGGCACCGCCAGCGTCGAGGAATCCGAGCGGCTCGCGCGGCGCTTCCGCGCCGCGGGCATCGAGTGCCGCCTGCTCAACGCCCGCAACGACGAGCTGGAGGCGACGATCGTCTCCGAGGCCGGGGACGTGCGCGCCGTCACGATCTCGACCAACATGGCCGGCCGCGGCACCGACATCAAGCTCGGCGGCGCCGCCGAGGAGCGCGCCGACACCGTCCGCGCGCTCGGCGGCCTGGTCGTCGTCGGCACCAATCGCCACGAGTCGCGCCGCATCGACCTCCAGCTCCGCGGCCGCGCCGGACGCCAGGGCGACCCGGGCGAGTCGCGGTTCTACGTCAGCCTGGAGGACGACCTGTTCGTGCGCCACGGCCTGCACGAGTACCTCCCGCCCGGCCTGGCCGGGAGCGCCGACCCCGAGCCCGTCGCCGAGCCGCGCGTCGGCCGCGAGCTCGAACGAGCCCAGCGCATCCTCGAGGGACGACACGCCGACCTGCGCAAGCGGCTGTGGCGTTACGACTTCCTCGTCGAGCGCCAGCGCCGCATCCTGCGCGAGCTGCGCGACGACGTGCTCGCCGGAGCGCCCTTCCTCGCCGACCGCGCCCCCGAACGGCACGCCGAGCTGGTCTCCCGGCTCGGCGAGACCCGGGCCGCCGACGCCGAGCGCCGCGTCGTCCTGTCGCTGCTCGACCAGCTCTGGAGCGACCACCTCGCCGAGGTCGCCGAGGTGCGCGCGGGGATCGTGCTGCGCGTGATCGGCCGGCAGGACCCGCTGTTCGAGTTCCAGAAGATCGTCGTCGCGCGGTTCGACGCCCTGCTCGCGGCGCTCGAGCACGACGCGCTCGAGCTGCTCGCCGAGGCGCAGCTCGACGGCGCCGAGCTGCGCCTCGACGACCTCCCGCCCGTGCCCGGCGCGACCTGGACCTACCTCACCAGCGAGGACGACTTCCGCAAACCCGGCGCCGGGTTCCTGCTCGGCTTCGCCCGCCTGCTCTGGCCGCGCCGCCGGCCCGGCTCCTCGACGTAGGCCCCGCGCCCACCGGTCACTCGCCCGTGAATCTCGGCGGGCGCTTCTCGGCGAACGCCGCCAGCCCTTCCTGCAGATCCGCGGACCGGAGCGCCTGGATTCGCAGCTCCCGCAGCCGCGCGCGGGTCTCCTCCGGAAGGGCGAGCGCCGACGCCCGCTCGAGCGCGGCGATGGTCGCGCGGGTGCCGCGAACGGCGAGCGGCGCGTTGGACGCGATCCGCGCCGCCAGCTCGCGGGCCCGCGGCAGCACGGCGTCCCCGGAGGCGG
>CAZMRP010000650.1:0-3489 GCA_964568275.1 uncultured Myxococcales bacterium | reverse complement strand
GCCGCTCCGCCATCGCCCGCTCGGCCGCCGCCGGCTCGGTCGTCGCCGTGCCCGCGTCGCCGTCCGCGGTGGCCGCCGCGGGCGGCTCGAGCGACAGCTCGATCGGCAGCAGGTAGACCACCTGCGGTCCGAGCGGCGTCTGCTCCGCCACCAGCTCGAAGATGTACCGTCCCAGGTCCGGCCCGACGCGCAGCGAGCCGCGGAACGAGCCGTCCGCGGCCGTCGGGAGCTCGCTCGAGCGGATCGCTCCCGCGGGATCCGACAACAGGACGCGCAGTGCCGCGGCGCCGGGGAGCAGCCGGCCGCGGAACTCGACGTTGGCCTCCTGCGGCAGCCAGCGCGGGGGCGGCTCCATCTCCACCAGCGGCTCCGCCGCCACCAGCACCAGCATCCCGCTCTCCGGCGCGTCCGGTACCCCGGCCGTCGCGGGCTCCGCGGCCGGCGGCCGTGCGCCCGCCGTCCACTCCACCAGCCCGAAGGCGCGGGCGGTGAACGGCCAGCGGATGGCATCGACGTACGCCTCGAGGTCCGCCTCGCTCGGCGGCCGCAGCTCGTAGAACAGCGCAGCCGCCACCACGTTCGGATGCCCGATGCCGACCCGTTGGAGCGCCGTGCGCACCGCCAGCTCGATCTCCAGCGCCTCCCGGCCCTCGCGCGCGAGCAACCCGGCGAGCGCCTCGGCCCCGGCCTGCAGTTCGTCGGACCAGGCGCAGGGCGGCCCGGCGTCCACCAGACAGCGGTCCTCGAGCAGCAGCCAGGTCCGCCGCTCGAGCTCCGTGCGGGGCCCGTGTTGCGCCGCCTGCGGCCCGACTTCCGGAGGTCCGACGGGCGGCCGCGGACACCCCACCAACAAGATCAAGAGCAGGGGCGCCACGTAGCCCCGCGCTCCGCGGCGGGGCGAGTGCGCCCGCCCGTCCCGTCCTTCCCGACCGATGCTGGATCCGCTTCGCCGGGGCGTGGTACACGGGAATCGCATCGGGTGCAGGTGCGTAGCATGGCGGGTGGCGGAAGTCACGGAACCGGCGCGGAACGGGCCGGAACAACGGCGCGCGGCGGCGGTTCGCTGCCTCCCGGCTGGTCGCAGACGCGCTTCCGCGGGCTCGGGCTGCGGCCCCAGATCGTCCTCAGCCTCGCGGTGCTGATGGGCGCGATCCTCGGCCTGCTGGCGCTGGGAATCCACGAGTTGGTGCCGGTCGGCGTGAGCCGCGAGGTCTCCGAGGCGCGGTTGGCGATGGCCGAGGCGTTGGCGCGGGACCTCGCCCACCGGCACCGCGATCCGACCGCCGCGCGCGCCGGGCTGCGCGAGGCGTTGGCGGCCCCCAGCGTCGACGGGGTCGCGGTCTGGGATCGCGAGGCCGGCCTGGTCGCCTCCGGGGCGGCGGCCGGCGTCCGGCCGTTTCCGGACGGGTGGGGCCCGAGTTTCCACGCCGTGCGCCGCGAATCCGACGGCTCCGCCACGGTGGTGCTGGTGCCGGCCCCGGACCGCGCCGGAAGCGCGGCGGTGCGCCTGCACGCCGAACAGGTCGGCGGAGCGCTGCGTTCGCTGGAGGCGCTGCTGCTCGCCTACCTCGGCCTGGCCGCGCTGGCCGTGGTGGTGTTCGGCTACATCTCGCTCACCCGCTTGATCGTGCGGCCGCTCGACCGCCTGACCCGCGCCGCCCGGCGGCTGGGCGAAGGGCGTGAGGTCGAGCGGATCGCCCCGGCGGGGGGGCGCGAGCTGCTGCAGCTGACGGAGGCGTTCAACGGCATGGCGCGGGAGGTGCTCGGCCAGCGTCACGAGCTGGAGCGCCAGATCGAGCACCTCGCCCGGCTCAACCGCGAGCTGCAACGGGCCCAGGAGCAGGTGGTCCGCTCGGCGAAGCTCGCTTCCGTCGGCCGGCTGGCCGCCGGGATCGCCCACGAGATCGGCAACCCGCTGACGGTGATGCTCGGGTTCTTCGACGTGCTGGCGGCCTTCGAGCCGATGGCTCCCGAGGCGCGGGAGCACCTGCGCACGATGCGCCAGGAGGCCGAGCGGGTCCATCGCACGATCCGCGACCTGCTCGACTACGCCCGCGCCAACCCGGAGCCGCTGGAGCCGCTGGACGTCGGCGAGGTGATCGACGGCACGATCGGGCTGCTCGCGCCGCAGAAGCCGTTCCGCACGATCGAGATCCAGGTCACGGTGCCCGCCGAGCTGCCCGCCGTGCGGGCCAATCGCGACCGGCTGCGGCAGGTGCTGGTCAACCTGCTGCTCAACGCCGCCGACGCCGTCGGGCCGGACCGGCCGGGCACGGTGGGGTTGCGGGCCGAGCCGGCCGCGCTGCCGGACGGCAAGCCCGCGGTGCGAATCCTGGTGACCGACAACGGCCCGGGCATCCCGCCGGAGCTGCTCGACGCGATCTTCGACCCGTTCGTCACCACCAAGATGCCGGGCGCCGGCACGGGACTCGGCCTGTCGGTCTGCCAGGGGATCGTCGAAGGGCTCGGCGGCACGATCCGCGCGTCGAACGCGGAAGGCGGGGGGGCCCGCTTCGAGCTGCTGCTGCCGGTCGCCGAGTGACGGGGAGGGCGTGCGCGCCCAGACGCGGGGTCAGGGGTCGCGCCAAGGCGCCAAGGCGCGGACGCCGACCGGTGTCGGAGGGGGATGCTGCCGGCGGACGGTGGCCGGGAGGCCGCATCATGCATCGGCGGAACCACAGGGTGGAACGGTGGGGACTCGTGCTCGTGCTCGCGCCGGTGCTCGTGTTCGGAGCGTCGGCGGGCGATTGCCGTCGGGTGGAGGCGCAGCGGGAGGCGGGACCGGCGGGGCCCGCTCCGGTCGTGGCGGACGACGGCGGTGACGTCGCCGAGCCGCTGCGGCCGCCGCCGTCGTGCCGGGGGACGCTCCCGCGGCTCGACGTGCTGCCGCCGGGCTACGGCTGGCACTGCTACGAGGACGTCGACGAACCGCGGTTCTCGTTCTGCATGCGGGCCGTGGGCGACTGCGAGCGGTCGCGCGGCACAACGATCGAGACCCTGGCGCAGCGCGGGGAGGTCCATCGTCTCAGCCCTTGCGAGCCCCAGAACGGCGCGTACTGCCACACCTTCGTGAACCTCGAGCGGTCGCTGCCGCTGTATTTCTGCTTCCCGACCCGCGACGGATGCGCGGCGAGCACGCGCGTCCTCGGGGCGCAGCCGGAGCTGTACGGCGAGGTGAGCTGTTGCGAGGCGTTCGTGACGTCGTAGGGCGCTTCGGCTCAGGGACAGGCGGCCGCGCCGTCGTCGACCAGGCCGGGCAGCGGGTCGACGGTCCCCGCGGCGGTGAACGACGGGGAGGAGATGCGCACGCGGCCGGGGGCCCCGCCGCCGCCGAACTGGTCGGTGACGCCGCCCGCGGGGCCGCCGGACCCGCCGCGGGCGGTGACCGTTCCGGAGACCGTGACGACGGGGGCGCTGAGCCAGACGGCGCAGCCGGCGCCGCCGCCCCCGGCGCCGCTGGTGCACGAGCCGGAGGTCTTGACGCCGCCG
>CAZMRP010000649.1:0-3493 GCA_964568275.1 uncultured Myxococcales bacterium | reverse complement strand
GAAGGACCGGAGCTGGAGTCGGTCGTGGCCCTCGACCGCCGCTGGCTGCACGACGGCGATCGCGTGTGGGTCATGGGCGACGACCGGCGCCTCGACGTCCGACCCGTGACGATCGCTTTCAAGGAGCGCGACCGCGTGCTGGTGCGCGAGGGGCTGGAGCCCGGGACGCGGGTCGTCGTCTCGGAGATCGCCGCGCCGGTCCAGGGGATGCAGCTGCGGCTGAAGGACGACCCGCCCGCGCCGGGCCCGGACGGACGTTCGCCCGGCGAAGCGGGTCCGCAGGGCGGACCGCGGCGCGACGGCCGGGACGGCGGAGGGACTCCGTGAGCGACCCCTCCGCCGAGCCCAAGCCGCGCGGCTGGATCGCCCGCTTCGCCCGCGACCGCGTCACCCCCAACCTGCTGATGCTGGCGCTGCTCGGCGGCGGCCTGTGGGCCGCGAGCGACATCAAGCAGGAGCTGTTCCCGGATTTCGAGCTCGGGATCGTGACCGTGCGCGTCGCCTACCCCGGCGCGAGCCCCGAGGAGGTCGAGCGCGGGATCGTGCTGCCGATCGAGGAGGCGGTGCGGGGCATCGACGGCATCAAGGAGATGACGTCGACGGCCGGCGAAGGCTCCGGCACCGTGACGCTCGAGTTGCAGACCGACGCCGACGAGATCCAGGTCTACGACAACGTCCGGCAGGCCGTGGCGCGCATCGTGACCTTCCCGGAGCAGGCCGAGCGGCCCGAGGTCTCGCGCCTGGCGCGGCGCCGCCAGGTGCTCGACCTCGTGCTGTACGGCGACGCCTCCGAAACGGCGCTGCGGGAGCTGGCCGAGCAGACGCGCGACCGGCTGCTGACCGAGGCGGGGATCTCCCAGGTCGACGTGACCGGCGTGCGCTCGGTCGAGGTGCACGTCGAGGTGCCGGAACGGACCTTGCGGCTCCACGGGCTGACGCCGGAGGCGGTGGCGGCGCGCATCCGCGCCGCGTCCGTCGAACTGCCGGCCGGACGGCTCGACACGGCCGGCGGCGAGGTGCTGCTGCGGGTCACCGACCGGCGGGACTGGGCCCGCGAGTTCGCGCGGATCCCCATCGTCGCCACCCCGGGCGGCGGCGTGCTGCGGCTCGAGGACCTGGCGGAGGTGACCGAGGGCTTCGCCGAGCACCCGATCCGCGAGGACCGCTTCAACGGCCGGCCGTCGGTCGGCCTGGCGGTGTACCGCGTCGGCGAGCAGACGCCGATCGGCGTCTCCGACGCCACCCGCGCCGCGCTGGAGCGCCTGGAGCCCGAGCTGCCGGAGGCCGTGCACTGGACGATCGTCAACGACCGCGCCGAGTCGTACCGTCAGCGGCTCGACCTGCTGCTGCGCAACGCCGCCATCGGCCTCACGCTCGTGCTGCTCGTGCTCGGCCTGTTCCTCGAGCTGAAGCTCGCTTTCTGGGTGATGCTGGGCATCCCCACCTCGTTCCTCGGCGGGCTGATCCTGCTCGGCTGGCTCGGCGTGTCGATCAACATGATCTCGATGTTCGCGTTCATCGTGGCGCTGGGCATCGTGGTCGACGACGCGATCGTCGCCGGGGAGAACATCTACGAGTACCGCCAGCGGGGGATGAGCTTTCTCGAGGCGGCGGGCCGGGGCGCCCGCGACGTCGCGGGCCCGATCACGCTGTCGATCCTCACCAACGTCGTGGGCTTCCTGCCGCTGTACTTCATCCCCGGCGTGATGGGACAGATCTGGAAGGTCGTTCCGCTGGTGGTCATCACCGTGTTCGCGATCTCGTGGGTCGAGTCGCTGCTGATCCTGCCGTCGCACCTGGCGCACGCGCGGCCCGGCGCGCGATTCGGGCCGCTGCGCCGCGTCCGCGACGGGATCAACCGCGGCGTGGCCTGGTTCGTCGAGCGCCTGTTCGGGCCCGCGCTGGGCTGGCTGCTGCGCTGGCGCGGCGTCGTCGTCGCGCTCGCCGTCGCGATGCTGATCGTCGCGCTCGGCTACCTGTTCGGCGGACGCATCTCGCTGATCCTGATGACCCGCATCGAGGCCGACCAGTCCGTGGCCACCGCCGTGCTGCCCGTGGGCACCGCCCCCGCGCGCGTGCGCGAGGTCGAACGGCGCCTGGTCGAGACGGTGCAGGAGGTCGCCCGCGGCCTGGGCGGCGAGCGGCTGCTCCGCGGCGTCAAGTCGACGCTCAACGAGAACGAGGTCCAGGTCGCGGCGCTGCTCACGCCGCCCGACGAGCGCCCCGTGTCGACCGGCCAGCTGACCCAGCTGTGGCGCCAGGCCGTGGGGCCGGTGGTCGGCGTCGAACTGCTCAAGTTCGAGTCCGACCGGGGCGGGCCCGGCTCCGGCGCGGCGCTGACGATCGAGCTGAGCCACCGCGACACGCCGACGCTGGAGCGCGCCGCCGAACGGCTCGCCGAGCGGCTCGTCGAGTTCCCCGAGACCGAGGACATCGACGACGGCCACAGCCTCGGCAAGCCGCAGTTCGACTTCCGGCTCCGGCCCGCCGGCGAGAGCCTCGGGCTCAGCTCCGCCGAGCTCGGCCGACAGCTCCGCGGCGCGTTCTACGGCGCGGAGGCGCTGCGCGCCCAGCGCGGCCGCGACGAGATCAAGGTGCTGGTCCGGCGACCCGAGGCCGAGCGGACCAGCGAGCGGGACGTCGAGGGTCTGCTCGTCGCGGCGCC
This sequence comes from uncultured Myxococcales bacterium, assembly GCA_964568275.1. Lineage (GTDB taxonomy): Bacteria > Myxococcota_A > Polyangia > DRWM01 > JAAZOP01 > JAAZOP01. The sequence continues at coordinate 828 of CAZMRP010000649.1, read as the reverse complement.
GTCCGGCGCCCACGTGCCGCTGCGCCAGGCCGCCGCCGCCGAGCGCGGGCGGTCGTACACCGTGATCCAGCGGCGCGACGCCCGCCGCACGGTCGCCGTCACCGCCGACGTCGTGCCGATCGCGCTGACCGCGCGGATCCAGCGCGCCCTGGAGGAGCAGGCGCTGCCCGACCTGGTGCGGGATCACCCCGGGTTGACCTGGCGCTACGAAGGGCGCCAGGCCGAAATGGCCGAAAGCCTCTCGGCCCTCTGGCGCGGGTTCCTGATCTCGCTGATCGCGATGTACGCGATGCTGGCCATGTTCTTCCGCAGCTACGGGTTGCCCCTGCTGGTGATGCTGGCGATCCCGTTCGGCGTCATCGGGGCGGTGATCGGCCACCTGCTGCTGGGTTACGACGTCAGCCTGATCAGCCTGATGGGCATCGTGGCCCTGGCCGGCGTGGTGGTCAACGACGCGCTGGTGCTGATCGAGTACGCGGGCCGCCGGCGGCGCGACGGGCTGAGCGCGCTCGAGGCGGTCCGCGCCGCCGGGATCCGCCGGTTCCGGCCGGTGATCCTCACCACCGCCACCACCTTCGGCGGCCTGGCGCCGATGATCTTCGAGACCTCCCGGCAGACCAAGTTCATGATCCCGATGGCCGTGTCGCTCGGCTTCGGCATCGTGTTCGCCACGGTGATCACGCTGGTCATCGTGCCGTGCCTGTACGTCGTCGGCGACGACCTCGTCCGCTCCGCGCGCTGGGTCCGCCGCCGCGTGGCCCTCGCGCTCGGCCTGCCCGTCCCCGAGCAGCCCGCCGCGCCGCCGGCGCGGTAGGGTGTCGCGCGGAC